>JAKDLH010000097.1 GCA_030452945.1 Microlunatus sp.
ACTACCCTCCCCGAACCGGCGGAGCCATAGATCTCGCCACCCAGCCGTTGCTGGGGGCGACCCAGCAGGTCGTCTCGCCCCCGGGTGGGGTACCGACGGCGATGACGAGCCTGCCCGGTGGTGGGTCGGGTGCCGTCGGGGCCGCCGCCGCGGCGGCCGCGTATCCGCTGGCCGTGCTGCCCGGACAGTCCGCCGTGTTCACCACCAAGGTCCTGGACCGCCCGCTCACCCTGCTGGGCAGTGGGCGTCTGAACTTGCAGGTGACCTCGTCGGTGAGCAGCGCGACGCTGTTTGCCTCCCTGTGGGACCTCGGGCCCGACACCACACCAGCCACCCCGACCTCCGGCGGGGGCCCCGGCCCGACCCCGCAGACCGCCGTGCTGCCGCAGTCGGTCGTGGCCCCGGTCCACCTCACCGATCTCACCCCCCGGCGGCCGGCGACAGTGGAGGTAGCCCTTCCGGCCGTAGCCCACCAGGTGCCGGTCGGTCACCGACTGCGAGTCGTGGTCTCCAGCACCGACCAGTCCTACGCCAACCGCAAGGCGGGTGCCGTCTATCAGGTCGCGCTCGCCGGAACACCCGAACTCACCTTGCCTCAGCTGCCCAGGGCCGAAGTGGTGCCACCGACCCTGAACGTGCCGCTGCCGCTGGTGCTCGTGGTGTCGGCTCTGGTGGTTGCCGGGCTGGCCGGCGCGCTGCTGTTGCGGCGGCGCGAACGCGCCGGCGTGGTCCGCGACGATCTGCGGGCGGTGCCGTTGGTGGTCGAGAACCTGGTGAAGACGTACCCCGACGGGCTGCGCGCGGTCGACGGGGTGTCCTTCGCCGCCGAGCCCGGGCAGGTCGTCGGGCTGCTCGGTCCGAACGGCGCCGGTAAGACGACCGTGATGAGGATGCTGGTCGGATTGATCCGCCCGGACGCCGGGATAGTGTTCGTGCACGGCGAATCGGTGGCCGAGGGGGCGGAGGTGCTGCGCGGCGTCGGTGCGTTCATCGAGGGGCCGGGCTTTTTGCCTCACCTCACCGGAGCCGAGAATCTGGACGCCTACTGGGAGGCGACCGGTCGCCCGATCGAGGAGGCTCAGCGGCCGGAGGCGCTGCGGGTCGCCGGGCTGGGGGAGGCGATCGATCGTCGCGTCCGCGGCTACAGCCAGGGCATGCGTCAGCGGCTCGGGATCGCCCAGGCCATGCTCGGTCAGCCGTCGCTGCTGTTGCTGGACGAGCCGACCAACGGCCTCGATCCGCCCCAGATCAACGCGATGCGCGGGGTGCTGCGCGACTACGCGAGCACCGGCCGGACAGTCGTGGTGTCCAGCCATCAGCTGAGTGAGGTGGAGCAGACCTGCACCCACGTGGTGATGATGGCGAGCGGCCGGGTCGTGGCCACCGGCTCGGTGGCGGAGCTGACCCGGGGCCACTCGGTGAGCCTGGAACGGGTCTTCCTCGACCTGCTGAGCGGGGCAGGCCGATGACGGAGCCGGTCGTCGGGCCAAAGACCCGTCGACCCACGCCGCTTCCGCTCCGGGCCGAGATCACCCGACAGCTGAAACGGCGCCGCACGCTGGGGGTCTTCGCGGTGCTGATCGCCCTGCCGCTGATCTTGATCGCGGCGTTCTCCCTGGCCGGCGAGGACTCCGGTCCAGGACCGCGCTCGTTCGTCGACCTGGGGCAGGAGAGCGGGGCGAACCTGACCGTGTTCGCCTTGTTCGCCTCCACCGGGTTCCTGATCGTCGTGGTCGTCGCCTTGTTCGCCGGCGACTCCGTGCCGACCGAGGCCAGCTGGTCGAGCCTGAGGTATCTGCTCGCCGCACCCGTGCCGAGGACCCGGCTGATCCAGCAGAAGCTGATCACCGCGGCGCTGTTCTCCACCGCGTCGCTGCTGTTCCTGCCCCTGTGGTCGTTGCTGGTCGGCGGGATCGCGTACGGCTTCGGTCCCTACATCGGACCGACCGGTGACCAGATCGGCTGGCCGGCGCTCGCTGGTCGACTGGCGATCGTCATCGCCTACCTGCTGCTCAGCCAGCTGGTGGTCGCGGCCTTGGCCTTCGCCTTCGGGGTGTGGACCGACGCCCCGTTGGGGGCGGTCGGAGGGGCGGTGGTGATCATGATCGTGATGGCCATCCTGGACACCATCTCCGCCCTCGGCGACTTGCGACAGGCTCTGCCGGGGCACTACGCGTACGCCTGGGCGGACGCGCTGGCGCCGCGGATCGACTTCTCCGACATGATCAACGGTGTGCTCTGGTCCGTGGGCTACGCGGTCGTGGTGACCGCAGCCGCGGTCTGGCACTTCCTCGGCAAGGACATCACGAGCTGAGGTGCCGGGCGAAGAACGCCTCGATCCGGCCCCAGGCGTGGGCGGCGGCTTCAGGGTCCGGTCCGACATGGGCGATGCGCATCAGCGGACGGGCCAGCAGCGGACCGACGGGAGCGTCGTTGAGGAAGGAGTGGCCGGCCGTGCGATAGATCTTCAGGTCGTACGGGATCTGCTGAGACTCCAGGGCCGCGGCGAGCTTCGGCACCGCCGCGCTCATCCGGTCCCGTGCACCGTAGCTGCCCACGATCGGGCAGGCGCCCCGCAGCACCTCCGCGACGTCGTCGGGAATCATGCCGTAGTTCACCGAGGCGGCGTCGAAGCCCTCGGCGGCCACCACCAGGGCGAAGCCTCCCCCCATGCAGAACCCGATCACCCCGACCTTGCCCTGACAGTCGCGCTGCCCGGCCAGCCACTGCCGGGTCTCCTCGATCACCTCGAATGGCCGGCCCTGACGGGCGGTCAGCGCCTGGAAGGTTCGTTTGACGCAGCCGAACCGGGCGCCCTCACCGAGCAGGTCGGGGGCAGCCACCAGGTAGCCGGCGGCGGCCAGCCGCTGGGCCTGGCGGCGGAGCACGTCGGTGATGCCGAACGCTTCGTGCAGCATCACCACCCCGGGCCACCGGCCAGCCCCGACCGGTCGGGCCAGAACAGTGGCGCGGTCGCCGATAGTGATGTCCTCGGTCACGGTGTCCACGGCGTGCACCGTACGCCCTGGTCGATGATTTTCCTCCCCCGTCCCCGATCTGGCAGACTGGAGTCGCTTCTGTGTCCAGTGGCGCCCTCTCAACGCCGGACGACACGGATCCACCCGAGATCTCGGAGTCGATGACCCACGTCGACGCCTCGATCTCATCCGCAATCGCCTGGGTTGTATCCCAGCACCTCAAACAGGAGTAACCACCCACGTGGCTGTCAAGATTCGACTGAAGCGGCTGGGCAAGATCCGGTCGCCGCACTACCGCATCGTCGTCGCCGACTCCCGGACCAAGCGGGACGGCCGGGCGATCGAGGAGATCGGCAAGTACCACCCCAAGAACGATCCCTCGGTGATCGAGGTCGACTCGGAACGGGCGCTGTACTGGTTGTCGGTCGGCGCGCAGCCGAGTGAGGCCGTCGTCGCGCTGCTGAAGCGAACCGGCGACTGGCAGAAGTTCTCCGGCGACACCTCTCCGTCCGGCGTGGAGCCGCAAAAGGAGAAGAAGAACAAGACCGACGCCTTCAACGCTGCCCTGTCCGAGGCTGGCAACGAGCCCAAGGGCGCCGCCGTCTCGACCTCGAAGAAGTCGGGCCGGGGCCAGCCGGCGGGCGAGGCCAGCCCCGCTGACGAGTCCAGCGAGGCCTGAGAAATGCTGGCCGACGCGCTGGAGCACCTGGTGCGGGGCATTGTCCCGCACCCTGACGAGGTCCGGGTCCGCGACAAGCGGCTCCGCCAGGGGCGGATGCTCGAGGTGCGGGTCAGCCCCACCGACATCGGCAAGGTGATCGGCCGCGCCGGCCGGACGGCGACCGCGCTGCGGACTGTCGTCGGGGCTCTGGCCGGTCGGGAGTCGGTCCGGGTCGACTTCGTCGACGTGGACAAGCCGCAGCGGCGTGACCGCGACCGTCGTTAGACCGAGAGAACGAACCGCCCCGGAGCCCCGCAGGGATCCGGGGCGGTCGCACATCCGGCCGAGGACGGGGGAAACAGCGATCACGTCTCGACCGTCGAGTGGACCCTCCGGCGTGCTCCGGGCAACGTGGAGTGGATTTCCGCCGAGCGGGAGGAGCGCGCGATGCCCGAGTCTGTCGAGGTGATCGTCGGGGTCATCGGCCGCGCGCACGGGATCCGCGGTGAGGTGAACATCGAGGTCCGCACCGACGAACCCGAGCGTCGACTGGCCCGCGGTGCCGTGCTGCGACGCGAGGATGGTGGACCGGCCCTGACGATCGAGAGTGCCCGTGATCACAGCGGCCGCCTGTTGGTGCGGTTCCGGGAGTGCGCGGACCGCACAGCGGCGGAGACCCTCCGGGGCGCGGTGCTGGTGATCGACGTGGACGGCACCGAGCGACCAGCTGACTCCGATGAGTACTACGACCGCCAGCTGACCGGACTGAGGGTGCTGGACCCGGCCGGCCTCGACGTCGGCCGGGTCACCGCCGTCACCCATGCGCCCGAGCAGGATCTGCTGGAGATCCGCACGGACCGCGGCATCCGGTTGGTCCCGTTCGTCTCAGCCCTGGTCCCCGACGTCGATCTGGGCGCCGGAACGCTCCGTCTGTCTGACCTGCCCGGGCTGCTGACCGATCCGGAGGAGCCCGCGGACTGATGCGCCTCGACGTGGTGACGATCTTCCCGGACTACCTGGCGCCACTGCGGCTGTCGCTGGTGGGCACGGCGATCGAGAACGGGTTAATCGATCTCACCGTGCACGACCTGCGGGTCTGGACCCATGACCGCCACCGCACCGTCGACGACACCCCCTACGGTGGCGGGCCGGGCATGGTGATGAAACCGGACCCCTGGGGGGAGTGCCTGGACGCGCTCGCTCCGCCCGGCGCCGATCCGACGGCCCGACTGATCGTCTTCACCCCCTCGGGACGGCGATTCGATCAGGCTCTCGCCGACGAACTGGCCACCGAGCCGCACCTGATCCTGGCCTGCGGTCGCTATGAGGGCATCGACACCCGAGTCGTCGCCTACGCCCGCACCCGCCTGCGGGTCGACGAGGTCAGCATCGGCGACTACGTCCTCAATGGCGGCGAGGCGGCCGCGCTGGTGGTGACCGAAGCGGTGGCCAGGCTGATCCCCGGGGTGATCGGCAACCCGGAGTCGCTGGCGGAGGAATCGCATTCCGCCGGGCAGGACCGGCTGCTGGAGTACCCGGTGTTCACCAAGCCGCCGAGCTGGCGCGGGTTAGAGGTACCCGAGGTGCTGTTTTCCGGCCACCACGCCCAGATTGCCGCCTGGCGCCGCGAGCGAGCTGTCGCGCTCACTCGCGAACGTCGTCCGGACCTGCTGCCTGGGGAGGTGATCCTTACCCGGGCTGCCGCCGCCGACGCGGGTGAGTTGCTCACCCTCCAGCGGGCGGCGTACGTCTCAGAAGGGCGTCTGCACGACTCGTTCGACCTGCCACCGTTGACCGATGACCTGGCCGCCGTGACGGAAATCATCGCCACCACGACCTGTCTGGTGGCTCGCCGAGGCGGTCGGCTCGTGGGTTCGGCGTTCGGCCGGCCGACCGAAGACCGCGGCTGGTTCATCGGACGGCTGATGGTGGTCCCCGATCTGCGCGGCCAGGGGCTGGGCCGCTGCCTGCTCGACGAGATCGAGGACGCCGCGCCGTCGGGGACCACCCACTCAGTCCTCATCACCGGGGTGGGTAGCGACTTCAACCAGGCCTTCTACGCGCGCCGCGGCTACCGCATCATCGCCACGGATGAGACCGAGCCGGTCCCGATCGTGGTGATGAGGCGGGACAGAGCGCCGGGCGGCTCCGTGTGAGATTCGCCACCCGAGTCGCACGTAATGGCGAAAAGTACCACTAGACAGGGTGGCCTTACCTGTTGTCCACGACCGGATAGACCTACAGTGACCTCGTGGCCACAACCTCCCTCACCCGGTCGCAGCAGGCGGCTCGGTCGACCGTAGCGATGAAGGCCGTGATGGCGGTCAGTGGGCTGATCATGATCGGCTATCTGCTGGCCCACATGTACGGCAATCTCAAAGTGTTCGCCGGCCAGCAGGCTTTCGACGACTACGCGCATCATCTGCGCACTATCGGTGAGCCGATCCTGCCCTACGGTGGCGCGCTGTGGGTGATCCGGATCGTCCTGCTGGTGGCGATCATCGCCCACATCTACTCCGCGGTGGTCCTGTGGCGGCGGGACCGGCACGCCCGCGGCGGCACGAGTCGCTACGACAGCCCCAAGGCTCGCCGGGGCGTGCAGCGCTCGTACGCCTCGTTCACCCTGCGGTGGGGTGGCATCGTCATCGTCCTTTTTGTGATCTATCACCTCCTGCACCTGACCTGGCACGTGGTCACCCCGGGTGGGCCGGCGAGCAGTCCCTACCAGCGTGTGGTCAACGGCTTCGAGGTTTGGTGGCTGGTGGCCGTCTACACCATTTCGCTGCTCGCGATCGGTCTGCACCTGCGGCACGGGGTCTGGAGCGCGTTGACCACACTGGGAGCCCACACCAGCGCCGCCGCCCGTCGTCGCCTGAACATCCTCGCCTACGTGGTCGCGATCGCGATCACCGTCGGGTTCTTACTCGTTCCCTTCTCGATCTTGTTCGGAGTGGTCAACTGATGAGTGACACGATCATCGATTCGATGGACGCGGACTCCATCTACCTTGAGGGCGAACCGATCGCCGACACGAAGGCTCCGGCCGGTCCGATCGAGAAGCGCTGGGACGAGCGCCGGTTCAACGCCAAGTTGGTCAACCCGGCCAACCGCCGCAAGCTGAGCGTGATCATCGTCGGAACCGGGCTGGCCGGCGCCTCGGCGGCGGCAACCCTGGGCGAGGCCGGCTACCGGGTGACCAGCTTCTGCTACCAGGACTCGCCCCGGCGGGCGCACTCGATCGCGGCTCAGGGCGGCATCAACGCCGCCAAGAACTATCGCAACGACGGCGACTCGATCTACCGGCTCTTCTACGACACCGTCAAGGGCGGCGACTTCCGATCCCGAGAGTCCAACGTCTACCGGCTGGCCCAGGTCTCGGTGGAGATCATCGACCAGTGCGTGGCTCAGGGTGTGCCGTTCGCCCGGGAGTACGGCGGTCTGCTGGACAACCGGTCCTTCGGCGGGGTGCAGGTGTCGCGCACCTTCTACGCCCGCGGTCAGACCGGCCAGCAGTTGCTGATCGGGGCCTATCAGGCCCTGGAGCGGCAGATCGCCGCCGGCACCGTGACCATGAACACCCGGCACGAGATGCTCGAGCTGATCGTCGCCGACGGCCGCGCCCGCGGCGTGGTGGTCCGCGACATGGTCTCCGGCGAGATCGAGTCCCACTTCGCCGACGTGGTCGTGTTGGCCACGGGCGGCTACGGCAACGTGTTCTACCTGTCCACCAACGCGATGGGCTGCAATGTGACCGCCACCTGGCGGGCCCATCGCAAGGGCGCGTACTTCGCCAATCCGTGCTACACCCAGATTCATCCCACCTGCATCCCGGTGTCGGGGGACTACCAGTCCAAGCTCACCTTGATGAGCGAGTCGCTGCGCAACGACGGACGGATCTGGGTGCCGACGTCGGGGGAGGACAAGCGCGATCCCCGGGAGATCCCGGAGTCTGATCGGGACTACTACCTGGAGCGGGCCTATCCGGCGTTCGGCAATCTGGTGCCGCGTGACATCGCCTCCCGTTCGGCCAAGAACGTGTGCGACGAGGGGCGTGGGGTCGGACCCGGTGGACTCGGGGTCTACCTCGACTTCGCCGACGCGATCGAGCGACTGGGACGCGACTCGGTCGAGGCCAAATACGGAAACTTGTTCGATATGTACGCCCAGATCACCGGTGAGAACCCGTACGAGACGCCGATGCGGATCTATCCGGCCGTGCACTACACGATGGGGGGGCTTTGGGTCGACTACGACTTGCAGTCCTCGATTCCCGGGCTGTACGTGACGGGGGAGGCCAACTTCTCCGACCACGGGGCGAACCGACTCGGCGCGAGTGCGCTGATGCAGGGCCTGGCCGACGGCTATTTCGTGCTGCCCAATACGATCAATGACTATCTGGCGGCCGGTCCGTTCGAGAAGATCGACGACAGCCACCCTGCCGCGGCCGAGGCCATCGACGCGGTCAAGAGCCGGATCGACAAGCTGTTGTCGATCAGAGGCAGCCGGACGGTCGACTCCTTCCACAAGGAACTCGGCCACATCATGTGGGACTACTGCGGGATGGAGCGTAGCGAAGAGGGTCTGCGCAAGGCCATCACGCGGATCCGCGAACTCAAGGCTGAGTTCTGGTCAGATGTGCTGGTGCTCGGTCAGGGCGACGAACTCAACCAGGCCCTGGAACGGGCCGGTCGGGTGGCCGACTTCTTTGAGCTGGGCGAGCTGATGTGCATCGATGCCCTCGTTCGGAACGAGTCTGCGGGCGGACACTTCCGGGCTGAGTCGCAGACCGAGGAGGGTGAGGCTTTGCGACACGACGACGAGTTCGCCCACGTCTCGGCCTGGGAGTTCGACGGCGACGGCGGCAAGCCGATCTTGCACAAGGAGCCACTGGTCTATGAGTACGTCGAGATGAAGCAGCGGTCGTACAAGTGAGCGCGAGCCAGCAGAAGGGAACACTCAACTGATGAACATCACGGTTCGCGTCTGGCGGCAGGCCGGTCCCGACGAGCCCGGGAAGATGGTCTCCTACGACGTTCCCGATGTCGATGAGCACATGTCCTTTCTGGAGATGCTCGACGTGCTCAACGAGCGGCTGACCACCCGGGGCGAGGACCCGATCGCCTTCGACAGCGACTGCCGGGAGGGGATCTGCGGAACCTGCGGCGTGGTGATCAACGGGGTCGCGCACGGACCCCAGCAGACCACCACCTGCCAACTGCACATGCGCTCGTTCTCCGACGGCGATGTGCTCGACATCGAGCCGTGGCGAGCCGACCCCTTCCCGGTCTTGAAGGACCTGGTGGTCGATCGGAGTGCGTTCGACCGGATCATCGCCTCCGGCGGATTCATCTCCGCACCCACCGGCTCTGCGCCCGATGCCCACGCCGCGCCGGTGGCCAAGGCGGACGCCGACCACGCCTTCGACGCCGCTACCTGCATCGGCTGCGGCGCCTGTGTGGCCGCCTGTCCGACCGGGTCGGCGATGCTGTTCACCGCGGCCAAGGTCACCCATCTGGGCCTGCTGCCGCAGGGCCAGCCGGAGCGCAAGGCGCGGGTGGTGGAGATGGTCGCCACCCACGACGAGGAGGGTTTCGGCGGCTGCACCAACATCGGCGAGTGCGCCGCGGTGTGTCCGAAGGGCATCCCGCTGGAAACCATCTCGCGGCTGAACCGGGATCTGTTGGGGGCCCTGATCAGGCCGCACACCTGAGCAACCGGCTCTACTCCGCCAGACGGATCGCGCTTTCTTCGACCAGGATCACCTGGGGGTGGATGAAGTCGGATTCGGTGTCATCCAACGTGCCCGGGGTGTCCTCCCCCCAGCTGAGGCTGACGGTGATCATCAGCCGGTCCTTGACCTGGGTGACGCCGGCGCTCTCCCAGAACAGGTTCCTGGCGTTCGACTCGCCGGGCTTCACGTAGGCGACCATGCCCACTTGGGCCCGGCCACCCTCCACGTCCACCTTGGTCGGCGGGAAGCTCTGCGCCGAGTCGATGGTGTAGCCCTTCTCCGTCAAGGTGGCGGGGCACTTCATGATCCAGTCCACGTAGGTCTCGCGCGCCTTCGACGCGGCCGCCTCGTCTGGGAACTGCAGCGCTTGGGTGTAGATCACCGGCTGGTTCTTCAGCGGGCTCTTCGGTGCCAGGTCCTTTTTCGGATCGTCGATCCGATACGCGAAGTTGCGGGTCACCATCGCGCTCGCGCCCAGAGAGGTCAGGCCGTCGCTCGGCAGGCACACATAGCTTTCGGTCACCGAACGACCCGCTCCATCGGGGGTCTCCACCACCGTCTTGTACGTAGGGTCATCGATCGGGATGTCGTCCGGCACGATCAGATTCTTCGCGCTCACCGACCGGGTCGGAACCGCCGGACTCGGGCTGGCCGTGACCGCCGAAGGGCCGGTGGTGGCGTTTTCTCCATCGGGGGCCGGAGTCGTGGGCGTCCCACAGCCGGCCAACACGAGGGCGAAGACGCCGCCCGCAAGCGTGAGGCCCGCTCCCCTGATCAGGTGGTCGGCCATCCGTCGTCCCCTCGTCGTGGTCTTCACTTCAGGATCCTCCTTCGGAGCAATCGCTGCTCCATCCTCGCCCGGTTCGTCTCGGCGGTCCCGTAGGCGGAGTCGTTGCGCGTGTCTGGCGCTCTGAAACCACAGCAGCGCCGGTCGGTTGGATTCGCTTGGATTGACGTTCCCGACATTCACCCCAAGTCGCTCGGGTTTGAGGTTGTCGCTCCATCTGCGGCCAGAG
>JAKDLH010000098.1 GCA_030452945.1 Microlunatus sp.
CCAGCCCCCCGTTCCAGATCTTCAGTGCGTCGAGCGGATCACGGCCCGGGCCGAAGTACAGCTGATAGTCGGTAACCACGTGGTACAGCCGGGCGCCCACGATGCCGCAGGGGATGGCGACCGCCATCACCAGGTCGAGGGTGTCCTGACTGCCGCCACGGGCCCGCCAGCGCCGCCCGGCGATGATCATGCCGACGACGATTCCAGCGATGATGCACAGCGCGTACGCCCGGATCGGGATGCCGACCACCTCCCAGACCCCGGTCGGCGGGCTGGGGATCGACAGCGGAAGCGACCAGAGCGTCACGACGTCAAGAGACCACGGAGGTGGACGCGCGGACACCGGCGGCCAGATCCGCCACCACCGCCCGCAGCCCGCTCAGATCATCGGGCCGCCCGTCGTCCTCGGCGGCCAGTAGCGTGCGGACCAGCGCGGACCCGACGATCACCGCGTCGGCGTAGGTGGTCACGTCGCGGGCCTGGGCGCCGTTGGAGACCCCCAGTCCGACGCCGACCATCGCGGTCGGGTCGGCGCGCCGGATCCGCCGCACCAGCGCCGGGCCGGCCGCCGACGCCTGGGACCGGACACCGGTCACCCCCATCACCGCAGTGGCGTACACCCAGCCGCGGCAGGCGGCGACCGTGGCGGCGATCCGTTCGTCGGTCGAGGACGGCGAGACCAGGAAGATCCGGTCCAGGCCGTGGGCGTCGGTGGCAGCGATCCAGGCCGTCGCCTCGTCGGGGGTCAGATCGGGGGTGATCGCCCCGGACCCGCCGGCCGCGGCCAGATCGCGGGCGAACGAGTCCGGACCGTACTGCTCGATCAGGTTCCAGTAGGTCATCACCACCGCCTGGGTGCCGGTGGCGGCGACGGCCTCGACCGCGGCGAACGCGTCCCGGGTCCGCACCCCGCGGGCCAGTGCCTTGGTGCCGGCACGCTGGACGGTGACGCCGTCCATCATCGGGTCGCTGTACGGCAAGCCCACCTCGACCAGGTCGACGCCGGGCCGCTGGTCGTCGCCGCTCCGTTCCTGGCTACACAGGGCCTCGACCGCGAGGAGCGAAGTGGCGACATCGGGATAGCCGACGTGCAGGAACCCGACCAGGGCACCGCGACCCGAGGCGGTGATGTCGGCGATCAACCGTCCCGAACGACCCAGATCCGCGCCTGGTCCCTTGGTGGTCACCTGGTCTGGCCCGCCGTGCTGGGGCTGCCGGAGGTGTCGACGTCGAACCAGCGGACGGCGGTGTCCACGTCCTTGTCGCCGCGGCCGGACAGGTTGACCAGAATCAGCGGCGGGGTGCCGTCGCTGCGCTGCGGCAACCGGCGGCCCAACTTCACGGCCCCGGCCAGGGCGTGCGCGGACTCGATGGCCGGCATGATCCCCTCGGTTCGCGACAACAGGGCGAAGGCATCCATCGCCTCCGCGTCGGTGACGGCCTCGTAGTGGCCGCGGCCGGTGTAGGCCAGCCACGAGTGCTCCGGGCCGACGCCGGGATAGTCCAGACCGGCGGAGATCGAGTGGGACTCCCGTGTCTGCCCGTCGGCGTCCTGCAGGACGTAGGTGCGCATCCCGTGCAGCACCCCGACCGAGCCGGCGGAGATCGTGGCGGCGTGCCGGCCCGTCTGGACCCCGGCCCCGCCGGCTTCGAAGCCGTAGAGGGCGACCTCGGGGTCGGGCACGAAGTCGGCGAAGATGCCCAGCGCGTTGGAGCCCCCGCCCACACAGGCGGCGATCGCGTCCGGCAGCCGGTCGTAGCGCTGCAGGATCTGTGCCCGAGCCTCGGTGCCGATGATCCGTTGGAACTCGCGGACCAGGAGCGGGAACGGATGCGGGCCGGCGACCGTACCGATCAGGTAGTGAGTGTGATCCACCGAGGAGACCCAGTCCCGCATCGCGTCGTTCATCGCGTCCTTCAAGGTCCGCGATCCCGACTCCACCGCGATCACCTCAGCCCCCAGCAGCCGCATCCGGGCGACATTCAGGGCCTGCCGCTCTGTATCGACCCGACCCATGTAGACGGTGCAGTCCAGCCCGAACAACGCGGCGGCGGTCGCGGTGGCGACCCCGTGCTGGCCGGCCCCGGTCTCCGCGATCACCCTGGTCTTGCCCATCCGCCTGGTCAGCAGCGCCTGGCCGAGCACATTGTTGATCTTGTGCGAGCCGGTGTGGTTGAGGTCCTCCCGCTTCAGCACGATGGTCGGTGCCACGCCGCCGGTGGGGGCGGCGTGGGCGGCGAACCTCGGCACCTCGGTGATCGGGCTGGGTCGCCCGGTGTAGTCGGCCAGCAGGGCGTTCAGCTCCGTCGCGAAGGCCGGGTCAGCCTGTGCGGCGTGGAACTCGGCCTCCAACTGGGCCAGCGCGGCGTAGAGCGCTTCGGGGACGAACTTGCCTCCGAACTGGTCGAAGTGACCGGAGGCGTCAGGCAGGGTCGGCGGTGAGCCGACGCTAGGCGTCTGGATGACCACGAGCGAATCCTTCGGTTGCTTCTCAGGACTTGTGCAGGGCGGGATGGGCTCCGGCGGCGACCAGGTCGGCCACCCCGGCCCGCGGGTCCCGCCCGGTGACCAGTGCTTCCCCGACCAGGACCACGTCGGCGCCGGCGCGGGCGAGTTCGATCACGTCGTGGGGTCCGCGGACTCCGGATTCGGCGATCCGGACGATGCCGTCGGGGATCAGCGGAGCGAGACGAGCGAAGATAAGCGGGTCCACCTCAAGGGTCTGCAGGTTGCGGGCGTTCACTCCGATGATCTTGGCTCCGGCGTCGACGGCCCGCCGCACCTCGTCGGCGGTGTGAGCCTCGACCAGCGGTGTCAGCCCAATCGATTGTGCTCGTTCGATCAGCGAGAGCAACTCGTGGTCGGTCAGCGCGGCCACGATCAGCAACACGAGGTCGGCCCCGGCGGCTCGGGCCTCGAACAGTTGGTACGAGGTGACGATGAAGTCCTTGCGCAGGACCGGCACCGCCACCGCCAGCCGGACCCGGATCAAATCGTCCAGGGAACCGCTGAAGCGCCGTTCCTCGGTCAGCACCGAGATGACCGCGGCCCCTCCGGCCTCGTAGGAAGCAGCCAGCGCCGCCGGGTCGCTGATCTGAGCGAGGGCACCCTTGCTGGGGCTGGAGCGCTTGACCTCGGCGATCACCGCCACCCCGGGTCCGCGCAACTGCGGCAACGGGTCCAGCGCCGGGTCGATGGCCTTGACCCGTTCCTTGAGGCGATCAAGGCTGGTCGTGCTTTGGCGCAGCGCCAGGTCCTCCCGGACGCCGGCGATGATGTCGTCGAGTGCTCCCACGATGTGCGCCCGGGCCTACTTGGCCCCCAGGCCAGTCTTGCGAAGAATGAGCGTAACGATCAGCGACGCCACGAGCAGACCAACGGCCACCCAGAAGACCACCGAGTTGCCGATCACCAGACCGATGGCCCCGACGATGAAACCGACCAGCGCGATCAAGCTTCCCGCCCAAGCGGCCGGTGTCTGGCCGTGGTGGACGTGCTTGCTCGTCGGATCCGGCTCGTACTCCGAGATCGGATAGCTTCTCCGGGGCGTGTCTGCCATCAGGTCCTCATTCCCGCCGGTGGTCACGTTCGGGGTCCATTCTGGCCCTTTCGACCTCAGTCCGCACATCGGGGTCCTCAGTGGGGTCGTGACCGGCGTCCATAGCCTGCCACGCGCGAGCCGGATCGGTGTTCAGGTCCGCGGCGGAAGGGGACGGGGCAGGATCCGCGGCCCCAACTCGATCGAACCGGGCAGCCCCTGCGACCCACCGCGCCCCTCCGCGCCACAGCAGCACCGCACTGATCAGCACGAGCAGCCCGGCGACGGCGTAGACCCACGGCCACGCGGTCGCGACGACGGCGAACTGATCGGTCAGACTGAGCTGCCGAACGCGGCCGCGAACGGTGTCGGCGTCGGGTGCGGTGAGCAGGGCGCCGGTGATCACCATGCCGATCCCCGTCGCGGCGAGAGCTACGGCGAGCACCCGGCGGCCGAGCGGCCGGAGCACCAACACCAGCAACGCCCCGGCCAGCGTCACGGCGGCGAGCGCCTGACTGAGCCCACCGGTGGCGTCGGATCCGGTGAAGGCTACCGCCGCCTGATCGCCGCTTGCTTGCCACCAGGCCTGGGCGCTGGCCAGGAAACCGATCCCCGCCCCGAGCACGAGGAGGGCCAGCATGGTCCCCCTTTTCACGTGACCGGTCGGAAGGACTGGGCGACGGCGATCGCCCTGATCACGGCCGCCGCCTTGTGCTGCGACTCCTGGTCCTCGGTCGGTGGACGGGAGTCGGCGACGATGCCTCCGCCGGCCTGCACGTAGGCCACCCCATCGCGCAGCAGCGCGGTCCGGATCGCGATCGCGGCGTCGGCGTTGCCGGCCAGATCCAGGTAGCCGACCACCCCGCCGTACAGGCCTCGCCGCGACACCTCCAGCTCGTCGATGATCTCCATCGCTCGCACCTTCGGCGCCCCGGACAGTGTGCCGGCTGGGAACGCGGCCAGGACGGCGTCGAGGGCGGTCCATTCCGCTGCGAGCCGCCCGGTGACCGTCGACTCCAGGTGCATGATGTGGCTGTAGCGGCGGACGTCCATGAACTCCACCACCTCGACCGTGCCCGGTCGGCAGACCCGGCCCAGGTCGTTGCGTCCGAGATCCACCAGCATCACGTGCTCGGCCCGCTCCTTGGCGTCGGCCAGCAGCTCGGCCTCCAAGGCCGCATCCTCCGCCGGTGTCGCGCCCCGAGGCTTGGAACCGGCGATCGGATGGGTGAGTACGACATCGTCCGACACCGTGACCAGGGCCTCGGGCGAGGAGCCGACGATGTCGAAGCCGTCGAGGCGCAGCAAGTACATGTACGGGCTCGGATTCATCATCCGGAGCATCCGATAGACGTCCAGGGCGTCGGCGGTGGTGTCCACCTCGAACCGCTGACTGACCACGATCTGGAAGGCCTCGCCGGACTTGATCTTTTCCACCGCCGCTGCCACCGCCGACTGGAACTGGGCCGGCGTGCGCTGCCGCCGGACGATCGGCTCCGTGGTCTCGGCCACCGCGACCGGAGCCGGCGGGGTAGGGGTGGCGACCGCGGCGGTCAGCCGCTCCACCCGGGCGACCGCGTCGGCATACGCCTCATCGACGCCGGTGTCGCTGTCGTCGGAGTTGACGGCGTCCTCGAAGTCGAAAGCGTTGGCGATCAGCCACACCTGGTTGTCGTGGTGGTCGAGCACCACCAGGTCCCCGACCAGCACCAAAGCCAGCTCGGGGATGTCCACGTCCTTCGGATTGTCGTCGGGCAGCCGCTCCAACCGGCGGACGACGTCGTAGGAGAGGTAGCCCACCAGCCCCGAGGTCAGCGGGGGCAGGGCCAGATCGCGGGGGGTATGCAGCAGTCGGAGCGTCTCGGCGAGCGCCTCGACGGGGTCACCCCCATTCGGCATCCCAACCGGAGGGCGACCGGTCCAGACCGCGTGTCCCTCAACTTCGGTCAGCGTCGCGACCGCCCGCACCCCGATGAACGAGTAGCGCGACCACACGCCTTGCTCAGCCGACTCCAGCAGGAACGTGCCCGGTCGGTCGCCCGCGAGCTTGCGGTAGAGACCGGTGGCGGTCTCGGTGTCGAGCAGCAGTCGCCGGCGGACCGAGATGACCCGACGATCGCGGGCCAGCCGGCGAAACTCGGCCAGGCTGGGTTCGATGGCTCCGGTGGGCGGTGCACTGACCGGGATGGGAGTCATCGGGCCACCCCCCCTCTTGACAGCGGGAGCACCCGAGCGTCGAAGCAGGTGCGGTCGCCGGTGTGGCAGGCCGCGCCGTCAGCGTCGACCGAGACCAACAGGGTGTCGCCGTCGCAGTCCAGTCGAACCTCCTTCACCCACTGCCAGTGGCCGCTGGTCTCCCCCTTCACCCAGTACTCGCCGCGGCTGCGGGAGTAGAAAGTCGTCCGTCCGCTGGTCAGCGTACGACGCAGGGCCTCGTCGTCCATCCAGCCGACCATCAGCACCTCGCGGGTGTCCCACTGCTGGATGACCGCCGTCACCAGACCGGCCGCGTCCCGTTTGAGCAGCTCGGCGACACTCGGGTCGAGAGAGCGTTCGATCGATGTCACCGCGCCATTCTTACCCGACCGGACGTGCGCAAGCACTAGCATGGCTCCTCGTGACCTTTGCCAAGTCGGAGCGCGCCGCGCTGTGCGATCTTTTCGATACCCGCGGCCCGGATGCCCCGACCCTGTGTGAAGGCTGGCTGACGCATGACCTGGCCGCCCACCTGTGGATCCGGGAGACCGATCCCATCGGGGTGTCCGGGATGGTGGCCAAGCCCTTGGCCGGACTGCTCGACCGGCGGATGGCGGAGGTGAAGCAGCGTTGGGAGTTCACCGAGTTGGTGATGAGGATCCGCAACGGTCCGGCCCGGTTCTCCGTTTTCGCGTTGCCCGGGGTGGACGAGCCGGCCAACACCACGGAGTTCTTCGTCCACCACGAGGATGTCCGCCGCGCCGGCGAGGAGCCGGAGCCGCCGCGCGACCTCGGCGACGAGGTCGAGGACTGGATGTGGCGCCGGCTCAAGTTGCTCGGTCGGGCCTTCTTCCGCCGAACCCAGGTAGGAGTGGTGCTGGAGCGGGCGGGAACCGAGGACCACTACGAACCGGACACCATCCGCGCGGTCTCCGGTGCCAGCATCGTGACGATCATCGGGCAGCCCAGTGAGTTGATGCTGTTCGCCAACGGCCGGACCGGCGCCGCCGAGGTGACGCTCGTCGGCGAGCCCGAAGCACTGGATCTGCTGCACGGCGCGGACCTGAGTATCTAGCGTTTGGCCCTGCTGTCCACACTCGACCCATGCGGACCTTGCTACAGGTTGCCACCGGGCTGACCAGTCTCGTGCTGCTGGCCGGGTGCAGTGGACCCGAGTCGGTCCCGTCGACGGACACCCGTACGGCCGGCGAGTCGGCCACGGCAGCCAGCACCCCGGCGCCGTCGCCGTCGTCCTCGGTGTCGCCGTCGGCGTCGGCTGACCAGCCGGACGCACCCACCGGCGAACCCAAGGTCAACGATCTGGCCACCGGTCTACGGGTTCCCTGGGGAATTCTGCCGTTGGCCGACGGCACGCTGCTGGTCAGCGAGCGCGAGACCGGCGCGATCCTGCGGATCGACGGATCGGACCGGCAAACCGTACGCACCCTCGACGTGGAGACCGGCAGCGAGGGCGGGCTTCTCGGGCTGGCCATCACCGGTGACACGAATACGGTGTTCGCCTACTACTCCACCGGCAGGGACAACCGGATCGTGGCCATGAACTGGGACGGCTCGACCCTGGGTAAGCCCAAAGTGATCCTCGACGGGTTACCGCATGGCGGCCGGCACAACGGCGGTGGGTTGTTGGTCGGGCCGGACAATCTGCTCTACGTCGGCACCGGAGACACCAGCCAGACCGATCTGGCCCAGGACCGCGACTCCCTGGCCGGCAAGATCCTGCGGCTCACGCTGGCAGGTGAGCCGGCACCCGGCAACCCGTTCGACTCCCGCGTCTACTCCTACGGGCACCGCAACGTCCAAGGGCTCGCGTTCGACGACGACGACCGGCTGTGGGCCAGCGAGTTCGGCGAGAACGACTATGACGAACTCAACCTGATCTCGGCCGGTGCCAACTATGGTTGGCCGAAGGTGGAGGGATCCGGTGACGTCGAGGGACTCACCAACCCGAAGGTCGTCTGGCAGACGTCCGAGGCGTCCCCGTCCGGGCTGGCCTACTGGCGCGGCTCGCTGTGGATGGCGGCCCTGCGCGGGACCCGGCTGTGGCAGATCCCGGTGGACGGGACGGAGGCTGGCAAGCCGGTCGACCATCTGGTCGGCGACTACGGCCGGCTCCGGGCGGTGTCGGTCGCCGAGGACGGCGATGCGCTGTTGGTCAGCACCTCCAACACCGACGGCCGCGGCAATCCCGCCGATGCCGATGATCGGATTCTCCGCCTGGTCTGGAGCTGACCGAGACCTTCGGCACGGCCTCGAAAGGCGCGACCGCGGGGTTTCGCGGTCAGGGTGGGCCCGCACTCGCGCCAGTCGGCCAGCGCTCAGTCGTCCAACCCGCGCGCGATCAGCGCGTCGCCGGTCTGCTGGGCGTGCCGAAGGGCCCGGACGAGCAGCGGTACGGCGAATGCCCGCGGGCTGGCGCTCAGGCCGCGAGCCCGCTGGGCGTCGCGGATCTGATCCGCGAGGCCGAGCACGACGGGCACGGCACGGATGCTCAACGCGATCAGCAGCCCGACCCGCTCCGGGGCGACCCCGAAACGGCGGAACGGCCCGAGCAGCCGTACCACCACATCGCTCATCGCCGTGGTGGTCGTGGTCAGCGTGACCAGGCCGGCGGCCAGCACCAGCAGCAGGACGGTCACGACGACAGAGACCGCCACCGGCCAGGAGGCGATCACCACCTGGGCGATGCCGATGGCCAGCAGGACCCACCACAGCGCTCGAAGCTGGCGCAGGGCGAAGCGGAGGCTGATCCCGGACACTGGATAGGCGCCCAGCACCACGAGCAGCAGCAGGCACCGCGCGGACCAGGACCCGAGCAGCTGGCTCAGCACGGCCAGGGCCAGCAGGCCGAGCAGTTTGGCGCCGGCCGGAAGCCGGTGCAGGGTGCTTGATCCGGGCAGGTACTGAGCGAGCAGACTCACCGACCCGCCCCGATCAGTTGTCGGTAGGCGGTGACCGCGGACGCGGGCCGGTCGTCGGCGACGATCCGGCCATCGTCGAACACCAGCACCCGGTCGAAGCCGTCGATCAGGTCGAGGTGGTGGGTGAGCAGCACCACCTGCTCATCCAGCCCGGCGACCAGGTCGGCGATCAGCCGGGCGTTGCGCAGATCCAGCAGGGTCGTCGGCTCGTCCATCACCACCAGCGCCGGCTCGGTGACCAGCACCGAGGCCAGCGCGAGCAGCTGCTTCTGCCCCCCGGACAGCAGGTGGGCGGGATGGTCGGCGTGGCGTTCGAGTCCAAAACGACGCAACGCCTCGGCCACCCGGTCGGCCAAGGCGCGACCCTGCAGCTGTCGGCGCCGCAGACTGAACGCGACGTCCTCGGCCACCGTCGGCATCACGATCTGGGCGTCCGGATCGGTGAAGCAGAAGCCGACCAGCTGCCGAACCCGCTTGCCGTCCCGCCGGGTGTCGAGACCGTCGATCCGCACCGTGCCGCGGTCGGGGAGGACCAGCCCGTTCAGCAGCCGGGCGAAGGTGGACTTGCCCGAGCCGTTCGCCCCAATCACCCCCACTCTTCGCTCGTTCAGCTCGACGGTGACGTCGCGCAGCACCGGCCGGCTCTGGGCGGGGTAGGTGTGCGACACCGCCTCGACCTCGATCAGTGGCATGCCTGCACCACCATGGCCACACCTTGCCCGCCACCGACGGCGATGGCGGCCAACCCCACGGCCCCCGGTCGGGCCCGGCGGACGAGCTGGGAGAACAACCGCACCAGCAAGACGGCGCCGGAGGCCCCCCACGGGTGTCCCAGGGCGATCGCCCCACCTTCGACGCAGACCCGCTCCGGGTCCAGCGCGAGGTCGTCGCAGCAGGCCAGCACCTGTCCGGCGAACGCCTCGTTGAGCTCGACTACGGCGACCTCGTTCAGTCCCACACCGGCGCTCGCGAGAGCCATCCGGACGGCCGGCACCAGCCCCAGACCCGGAAGCCGGGGCGAGACCCCGGCGGTGGCGGAGGCGAGGATCCGCAACCCGGGCAGACCGCGCCGTTCACGCTCGTCGTCGTCCAGCAAAGCCACGATGGCCGCGCCGTCGTTGATCCCGCACGAGTTACCGGCGGTGACCGTCCCCGCCGGGTCGAACACCGGCCGCATCCGGGCCAGGCGCTGGGTGGTCAACCCCGGTCGCGGTCGCTCGTCGCGGTCGAGTCCGCCGACCGCCACCAGTTCGGTGTCGAAGCCACCCGCGTCCCGCGTCGCGACCGCCAGCCGATGGGAGCGGTGCGCGTACGCGTCCTGCCGAGGCCGATCCACGCCTCGCAGGTCGGCCAGGTGGTCGGCTGCCGGGCCCATCTCCGGATCGCCCAACTCCGCCGGCGCGAATGGGGCGCGGAGATAGCGTTCCGGCGGGTGACCGCCGGCCGGGGGCCAATACCGCCACGGCGCGGTGGAGGCCGACTCGACCCCGCCCGCGAGCACGATCGAGGTCCCCGCGAGGCCGCTCAGCAGCGACGCCCCGACCGTCACCGCGGCCAGCCCGCTGCCGCACTGGCGGTCCACGGTCAACCCCGGTACACGCTCTCCCAGGCCGGCCTGCAGCCCCGCCACCCGGGCCAGGTTCCCGCCGGGCCCCAGGCAGTTGCCCAGCTCGACCTCGCCCACGTCGGCCGCGGTGCT
>JAKDLH010000450.1 GCA_030452945.1 Microlunatus sp.
GGCTGGTTCAGCCCCGAGGGCTGCGAGGCGGTGTCCGTCGGCTCTGCCGGGCCGGATCGAAGTGCTGCGGACGGCAGCCGAACGACGTACGGGCAGACATCGCAATCCACCGCGTGTCGTCGCCGAGCGGTCCCAGGTAACGCTGCGATTGAACGGTAGGGTCGACGCGAAACCTGGACCTGCACGAAGGTAAGGACTCATTCCATGGCCGAAAGACTGAAGCGGGCGGCTGCCTGGCTCGGACTCGTGACTGACGACCGGTACGGGGAGTACGACGAGGCCGATGGCGAGCA
The DNA here is from genome assembly GCA_030452945.1 of Microlunatus sp. Lineage (GTDB taxonomy): Bacteria > Actinomycetota > Actinomycetes > Propionibacteriales > Propionibacteriaceae > Microlunatus. The sequence goes on from JAKDLH010000450.1 coordinate 294, forward strand.
GACCGAGGGCATCAGTCGAGAGGAGCTGGTCGGAGCCGATCCCGGCGCGACCGCAGCCTCGACCTCCGCGACCACCGGGTGGAGCGCCACGCCGCAGCCGGAGCCTCGCTCGACCGGCGGAAGTGTGACCCCGTTGGAAACCAAGCGATCTCAGGTTGCGCAGTCAGTCGCCGCTACCCCTGCCCTTGCCCCCACCTCACAGACGGCAGACATGTCCCGTATCGTCACCGTGCATCCGCGTACCTACAACGAGGCCCGGACAATCGGTGAACACTTCCGGGACGGCGTGCCCGTGATCATGAACCTGTCCGAGATGGAAGACGTCGACGCCAAGCGACTCGTCGACTTCGCCGCTGGTCTCATCTTTGGTCTTCGTGGCACTATCGAACGTGTCACCAGCAAGGTGTTCCTGCTCTCCCCCCGCAACGTGAACGTGACGGCGGAGGACAAGGAGCGCATCGCGGGAGGGTTCTTCAACCAGAGCTGACCGTGAGCCGGTGACGTAGGTCGACACGGGACACGAGGGGCTGCGGGGCGCATGGTCATCATCGGAATCGTCATCCAGTGGGTGCTCTGGCTCTTCTTGCTGGTGCTCTTCGCCCGGATGATTCTGTCTTGGGTCCCCGTCCTGGTCCGTGACTGGCAGCCGCGCGGCCCGGTGCTGGTCGTGGCCGAAGTCATCTACTCCATTACCGATCCCCCCCTGCGCTCCTTGCGCAAGGTGCTCAAGCCGGTCCGGGTCGGGAACATGATGCTCGACCTCGCCTTCATCGGCTTGGCCATCGGGGTCAGCATCCTGATGCGCGTCAACGCCGCGGTTTTCTTCGGCTGATCGCTGATTGCCAAGAGAGCTCAGCGGACGACAGCAGATACGAGTACGGTAGGTTCGGCTGCTCAAAATCTTGACGCAGACTGACCAGATCGAAGAATCACCAGATCGAAGAACAACTGAGGTGGACGATGACGCTGTCGCTTGACGACGTGCGCAACAAGCGGTTCCGGATGGCTCGCAAATCCGGTTACGAGGTGTTAGAGGTCGACGAGTTCGTCGATGAGGTCGAGGTGGCTGTCGAGCAGCTGACCGAGGAAAACCAGAACCTCAAAAAGCAGGTCGAGGTGCTGAGAACGACGTCGGACACCAGCCAGGGAACTCCTGCCTCGGCGGCTCAGACGCCGGCAGAGACCGAGACCATCGTGGTGACCACCGGCGCCGAAGCGAGCACGGCGGTGGTCCGGCTCGTGGCGTTGTCCACGGAGCAGGCGGAGTATCTGGTCGACGAAGCGACCGCCGACGCCCGCAGGATCCGCGCGGAAGCCACTGACTCGGCCGAACTGCTGACCAGCGACGCCCAAGCCCGGGCGGAGCGAATCGAGTCCGAAGCGCAGGAGTTCGCCGAGCGGGTCCGGTCAGAGGCGCAGACGAAGGCGGACAATCTCGACGGCGAGACGGCGGCGCGCCGGGATGAGCTGTTGGGGAGCCTGAGCGCCGAGCGCGATCAGCTGCAGGAGGCCGTCAGCCAGCTCCGCGGCTTCGAGGAGGCCTACCGGGCCAACCTCACCAACGAACTGCGCGAGCACATCTCCACATTGGAATCCCGCCAGGCGCAGCCGGACAAGGTCCCCGCCC
>JAKDLH010000451.1 GCA_030452945.1 Microlunatus sp.
GGTGGCGACGTTCTTCGACGGCGCCGCGCACGCCGCGCTTCCGGTCTTCGTCGACAATCGTCCCGCTGCCGCGTGGTACCACCGCGGCCAGGCGATGGTGCTCTTCGACTTCACCGTCCTCGACGGTGTCGTGCGTCGCATCAGTTTCCGAGCTGAGCCCCAGGTGCTCACGCGGTTGATCCGACGCGACGGCAACGACCGACGCGGCTGACCCAAAGGGTGGTCACACAAGCCGTCGCCCGCCCGTCAGACAGACAGACCGACAGACAGATCAGCTCTCAGAAGGGACGCCGACCATGAAGACCATGACCTGCCGCCAACTGGGCGGACCATGCGACCTGCGGCACCGAGGTGCCAGCGCCGACGATGTCATCAACGCCCAGGACCGCCACCTCAAAGACGCGGAGAAAGCCGGGGATGCGACCCACCAGGCGGCACGCGACGCGATGAAGGGGCGCTGGCGGCATCCAAAGAAGTCCCTCGGCTGGTACCGAGACATGAAGAAAGCCTTCGGCGAGATACCCGAAGACTGATCCCTGGATCCGACGGTCCGGCGACACGACAACCACAGTCTCGCTTACGACCTACCGACCAAACCCGCCGAAGTGGATAGCATGTGGCTAAAGGCGGCTCCGGGCTTCCAGCCCCGGCGCCCGCACGCCAAGACCCACCACAGAAGGTCAGCCGGACTCAGCGATGAAGATCTCCCTGTGTACGACCTGCATGGGGCGCGCGGAGCATCTGAAACAGACGCTGCCTCGCAACCTGGCCGACAGCGTGGACTGGGACCGACCGGACGCCGTGGAGTTCGTCGTGCTGGACTACAACAGCCCCGACGACCTGGTCGAGTGGATCACCACCGACCCACGGCTGCGCCCCTATCTAGACGCTGGGATCCTCAAGTTCGCCCGGTCCGGGGGTCACACCCACTTCCGTCACAGTCACGCCAAGAACATGTCCCACGCCCTGGCCACCGGGGACTACCTGTGCAACGTCGACGCCGACAACTTCCTCGGCTTCGGCTTCATCGGCTACCTCCGAGCCGTCTTCGCTCGGCGCCCCAACGCGATCGTGGCCACCAATCGGCTCGACTCCCGACTCAACCTGGGTGTGCACAAGGGCAGCATGGGTCGGATCGCGTTGTCTCGGGCCAACTTCGAATTGCTCGGCGGCTACGACGAGGGCCGGCGGTTTCTCGGCTGGGCGGGTGAGGACACCGACCTGCTGATCCGTGCCGTACGCACCTTCATGCGACCGGTCTTCATCCGCGAACGTCGCTTCCTCCGCGTCGTCCAGCACTCCGACGTCGATCGCGTGATCTTGACCGAGTGTGACAACGCAGGAGCCGAGATCGCCAAGATCGAATCCCTCGACGGCTCGATGATGCGGCCCATCGTGAAGTACGTCGCGGGTCGGGCGGTGGCACCACGGATCGCGAACCGGGGAACCCCGATCGGAGTGGGCCGGGTGGACTGGCCGACCAGCGGTTGTGCCTGAAGCGACGGAGGGCATCCTTCTACTTGGTTTCGGCGGCCGGTTCGCTCCCGAGAACCTGTTCCGTCTCGACCGCTCCGAGCACCCGCTCCACCGCGTCCGCGATCGCCTGCGGATCATCGATCATGACGATGTGCCGGGACTCGGTGAGCACCGTCTGGCGACCACCGAGCAACCGCGCCAACTTGCCCTGGACCGTCACGGATCGCTGGCCACCCGCCGCTGCCGCGGTGAGAACCTCGACCGGAAGACCGATCGGCCACCGATGGGCCACCCGGACCCGGACCAGATCCTGGGCCTGGCGCCGATAGGCCGCGGACTCTGCGATCACGCTCGCGACCGCGTCCGCGTCCGCGTAGGTGTCCCATGATCGCGGGTCCATCCGGTCGAGCAGGCGTCGCCGGCTCTGAGCGGTGACCGTGAGTC
>JAKDLH010000452.1 GCA_030452945.1 Microlunatus sp.
CTGGCGAGGTGTTGTTCACGCGGCTGCTGACCGATGGCGGCGGGCGGCTGCTGGACACCACCGAGCTCGGCCGGCATCCCTCGCGACGACTCGCCGAAGCGATCAGCATCCGAGCCGGGACCTGCCGGTATCCGACCTGCACGGTGCCAGCGGATCGCTGCGATCACGATCACCACGAGCCCGTGCCCCGCGGGCCGACCTCGGCGACCAATCTGGACCCGCTGTGCCGACGCCACCACCGAGCCAAGACCTTCGCCTGGCTGGCCAGCATCAGAGACGGCGACGCCGTCGAGTGGACAATGCCAGACGAGAACCGCTACCGGTGCGTCGACGAGCCTCTACCCTGCCCGAGATAGAGCCTGCCGAACCGGACGCCGGCCTGATCCGAGCGGGCAGCCAGATCACCGGCCGCGGGTGGGCGATCTCGGCTGGCTCCAGCAGGGGATCCAGGTTCTCGCGCGATCATCACCAGCATTGTTCGACTCGCCGGAAGGTGCTTGGGCCCGCACCTGGCATGAGGCGGCCATTGAGCCGTGCGAGGAACGCCGAGGAGACCGACCGCGTGGGGATGTGAGCGATAGCCGACCCTTGTGGGGAGCATCCGGGGCTACCCTCGTAATGACGTCGGGGGCGCTCGGCTGAGAGGGCTATGCCAGTCGCAGATAGGTACCTGTGGTTGCCGGGGCAGAGACGCAGGCACTGATCCTGCGCGCTCTTGAAGATGTGCCGCATCGTGGTCTCGGGTCTGCGAGCGTATGGCGACTCATGACCCCCAGGGTCGCGTACGATCAGGCCGCGAGGGGGTGCTGTCCGGCGACGAGCGCATGCGGTACTCCCGCGCCGACCGTGACTGCCTCCCCAGTTGTGGCTGCCTCCCCAGTTGAGGCATGGACGGGCGACCTGAGCGACGGCCATGCGCCAAGGCATTCCCGGGGGAACGCCCTTGCAGGCCAGTACGGAGTCAGTGAACGCAGACCTGACTACTTCGCCTTCGTGGCCAGGACCTTGAGTCGATCGATGGTGTTGGAGAACCGGTTCTGGTCGATCCCGGTGGCCGAGTACTGCCAGAACGTGTAGTAGGACCAGCCACCGGGTAGCGTTCCCGGACCCTTGGTCGGGGTCCAGCGAGCCACCCACAACGGATTGGTGTAGCGGAACTTCGTCGTGTTGCCGGTGCACTTGGCCCACCAGTCGGCGGTCGTGTAGATCACCGCGTCTCGAGTGGTCAGCTTCTTGTAGGTAACCAGGAAGTCCTTGATCCAGGCGACCATCTTCTTCTGGGACAATCCGTAGCAGGCGTTCCCGCCGTATGGGTTGTACTCGATGTCGAGCACGCCGGGCAGGGACTTGCCGTCGTTCTTCCAACCACCACCGTAGCGGACGAAGTAGCCGGCCTGGCTCTTACCGCTCTTTCCGCTGGGGTTGGCGAAGTGGTAGGCGCCGGCGAACATGCCAGCCGACTTGGCCCCGCCGTATTGCGTGGACAAATACGGGTTGCGGTAGCTGCTGCCCTCAGTGGCCTTGACGTAGACGAAGCTCCGCTTGACTCGGGTGAAACTCCTCCAGTCTACGTAGCCCTGATAGCTGGCCACGTCGATACCAAGCACCCCGGTCATCGGTACCAGCTTCCCGGCCCGGGTGACGGGGGTCATGGCACGACGCTGGTCGCCGCCCACGGGACGGTTCACCCCTTCCCGCCACCCCATCACAGCGTTGCCCTGCTCGACGCCCGCCTGGCGGGCCGCGGGATTGGGCTTCTTCGGGTCGGCCACCGGACTGGCATCGGCGGCCAGTGCGGGCAGGAACAGGCTGCTGGCCAGGGCGAGCACCCCACCCGCCGCCAGCAGGCGAAGGGACAGACGTACCGGCGATCCCAGCAAGGCTGAGGGTGAGGGTGAG
>JAKDLH010000453.1 GCA_030452945.1 Microlunatus sp.
GCGGTAGCGGAGATGTTGGCAACTGCCCCGCCACCCGCCTCGGCGTCGAAGCCAGGCTCACACCTGATGCGCTGTTGAGTCTGCGCTGCATCCACGAGACCTTCACGACCATCACCGATATCGGCGGGGTCCGCGCCGACGCGATCCCCGACCATCCGTCCGGGCGGGCCCTGGACCTGATGGTCCCGGACTATCAAACCGCCGCCGGCAAGGCGTTCGGCTGGAAAGTCGCCCGCTGGCTCCGAGCACACCAAAAGCAGCTCGGCATCGAGTATGTGATCTGGGACAACCGGATCTGGAACATCAAGCGTGATGACGAGGGATGGCGGGTTTTCCGGGCCAGCGGGCAAGGCAGCCCGTCCGAGCTGCACACCAACCACGTCCACGTCACCGTGTTCGGCAAGGCCGCCAAACCCGACGGCCCCGCCACCGACCAGGTCGCCGCCGATGGCGCCTGGCACACCCCGGTCGGGCAGCCATCCAGCGTCGGCTGCGGGATGGGCTGCTACGGCGGGCACACCGGCCAGGACTATCCCTCCCCGCCGGGCACCCCGGTCTATGCCGTCAACGCCGGCACGGTCACCCGATCGGAGTCGATCACCAGCAGCGGCAGCTGCACCACCCTGCCGATCTGCGGCGGCACCCGGGTCAGCTACGGCAACCTGATCGTTCTCAAGCTGGCCGGCGGTGGCGAGACGACCGCCTGGTACGCCCACCTGACCGCGCGGCGAGTCCGCGTGGGTGACGTTGTGCAGTCCGGTCAGGTCATCGGCACTGTCGGGTTCCAGGGCAACGTGCGCCCCGCCGGTCCGGGCGGGTCGCACTTGCACTTCGAGATCCGCCAGAAGGGGACCCCGGTCAACCCGCTCCCCTACCTACGGCAGAAAGGAACCCAATCATGAGCGCCCGCACCATCGCCATCCTTGCCGCCGTGCTCGCCGTGGTCGTCGCCGCCGGCGTGGTCGTCGGGTCACACCTCGGCCGAGACACCGAGACGGCGCCGCCGGCTGCAGCGCCGCCGGTCATCAGCGCGGTGCCCTCGCCGACACCCAGCTACAACCCCGACGCGGGCGACGCTACTGACGAGAACCACGCCGACGGCCCCCCCGAGGTCCAAGAAGCCCTCTGGGCGCCCGCAGTAGACAACTTCGCCACCAACTTCACCAACACGGACGGCGGCGCCGCCAAATGGCGCCAGCGCCTCATCGGCGACCCCCGCCAGCCCTACGTCACCACCGAGGTCTCCGAGCAGCTCGCCACCGTCGCCATGCGCAGGGTCCCCGACGGCCACTACAACAGCCGCGAGATCCTCAAGAGCAGCAGCTACGACTTCGCCGTCAAAGTCGACTACCGCGAAGGCTGGGCCATGGTCCTGTACCTCATCGCCGACACCGACGGCCACTGGCAGATCTACGCCTACGACAAATGGGAGGACTGACGTGCACAGGCGAAACAGGAAGGTAGGCGACACGCCGAGAATCCGGAGGAGATCCGATCTCCGCGCTCTGGCTGGTTCGATGAGGGCATGTCTGTAGCAGCCGATGAACGTCGCAGCAGTCACCGAGCAACCAGCTACCCGTTCCGGATGAGCTATGAGGACAAGCAACGGCTGAAGAAGCGGGCCGAGGATGCGGGTATGACGGTCCAGGGCTATCTCGAGCATGTTGCGCTCGGGTACGAGCCCGCTCCTCCGCGGCGACCTGGCCCGCGCCCGCGCAGCCCGCGGGAAATCCAGGAGGAGCTGAACATCAGCGCGTAAACCAGATCGGGGCAGTGCCCTGAAACGACGACAGCCGCCGTTGGAAGCGGCGGCTGTGGTCTAAAGCATTTCGTAGGACCGGCTACCACCCCGGTCTCCACATTCACGAAGTTCCCCGCCAAGGGTTCTGTCGTGC
>JAKDLH010000006.1 GCA_030452945.1 Microlunatus sp.
CTGAAGCGCACGACCGAGCAGCAGGCGGCTGAAGAAGAAACGGCGCGGCTGGAGTTCGAACGGTTGGAGGAGCAACGGCGGGCGGTCGAGCGAGCCGATTCGGAACGGGCGAAGGCGGAGGCGTGGCAAGCGCAGCGGCGTGAGGAAGAGCGGCTGGAAGCCGAGCGGGCCGAGGCCGCTCGCCTCGAAGCCTCCCGTCGAGAAGCTCAGGAGGTCCGCCGGGAAGCTCAGCGCGTCGAGCGTGAACGGCTGGAAGCCGAGCGAGCGGGCGCCAAGCAGGCCGACGCCGAGCGGGCCGGAGACGCCGGACGGGCCGACGCCGCGAGCGCCGACGCCGAGGCCCACCCGGCTTCGGCGCAAGTCGCGGAGTCGTCGCCGGCCGAGCCCGAAGCTGCCCACCGGTCTGCCGAAGTCGAAGAGACGGAGGACGAACTCAGTGCGGCCCAGCGAATCTGGCAGGACGCTCGGGGCCGTGGTGACCGGAAGGCCGCCCGGGCCGCGAACGAACGGGTTGTCGAGTTGCTTCGCCCGCGAGCCGAGCAGGATCTGGCCACGCATGGTCCGCGGCTGCTCCACGCACTCGAAGAGCTCTCCAGCGCACGGCTACGGGGCGGTGACCTGTGGGGCTCCCGAGCTCCGGCCAAGGAGGCCAAAGCGTTGGCGAAGACGCTAGGGCGTCGCTGACCGGGTCGCTGCCGTCGGCCGCCGCCCCGATCCGGCGTTTTAGGCCGCTCTGCAAGCACTCGACCGGCTGAGTTGGCGCCATCGTCCTTGGTTCCGCTCGTCGACGTTCGTATTCCGTCCGCACCTTGGTCCAGGCGACTACAGTCGACTTCCCGCGCCGGCGTCGATGGCGCCCGAAACAGGAGCAACACATGGGTCTACTCAAGACAGTCGTCAAGGGCGTCGTGGTGGCCAAGGTCGTTCAGGTGGCCGCCCGCGAGCTGTCCAAGCCGGAGAATCAGCAGCGGATTCGTGATGGCCTGAGTCGGCTCGGGAAGACCGCAGGAACCCACTGATCATTGGCCGGCTCGGCCAGGCCGCGATCTTTCGATCGGCGCAGAATGACGGGTAATACGTCGGGCGCGGGGGCGTCTCGAACTGGATCGGGGCCGGACCAGCAGTTACCGTGGGTCCTTCGTGACGTCTGGGGCGAAGGACAAAGAGGGTGGAGATGGCTGGCCGGTGGTGGGCACGGACACGATGCGCGCGTGTTTCGCGCGTACGGTTAGTGGGCGCGACCGGCGCCCTGACCCTCGGCCTGATGCTCGCCGGCTGCGGCCAGTCCCCAGCGGATCGGGCCGCACCCGGACCAGCGCCGGACAGTCAGGTGCCGGCGACCAGCGCTCCGAGCCCGACCACGACCGCTACGGAAACCACTTCTTCGCCGGGGGGCAGCACGGCTAGTCCGTCCAGCTCGTCGTCCAAGCCAGAGCCGACCAAGAAGCCGGCGAAGGCGAAACCGAGCCCGACCAAGACCAAGGCCGCGGCGATTCTGGCCAAGGGCGACCAGGGCACGAAAGTCCGTGAGCTGCAGCACCGGCTCCGTCAGATCGACTGGTTCTCCGGCACGATCACCGGTGCCTACGGCAGTCGGACACTCAAGAGCGTGCAGAGCTTCCAGGAGAAGCGGACGTACGACGAGACCGGCGAGGTCGACGCCAAGACCTGGAACAAGCTCGTCTCGATGACCCGCAAGCCGACCGACGACGAGATGCACAACCGGCTCGTGGCAGGCCCGGCCATGATGAAGTCCGGCAACTCTGGTGACAGGGTGCGCGGCCTGCAGGCTCGGCTGAAGCAGATCGGCTGGTTCTCCGGCAAGGTCACCGGCAGCTATGGCTCGGTCACCGTCAGTTCGGTGAAGGCCTTCCAAGGCAAACGTGAGATACCGGTGACCGGCGAGGTCGACCAACGCACCTGGGACCGGCTGACCGCAATGACTCGGACCCCGAGCAACGACGAGTTGCACAACCGAACCCCGAAGAAGAAGGCGACGAAGGCGTCCGTGGCGGGGCTGGATTCTCGCTGCCTGACTGGTCGGGCCATGTGCGTCAGCAAGTCATCCAACTCGCTGGTCTGGGTGATCGACGGCAAGCCGCAGCTGCGGATGGACGTCCGCTTCGGCTCCCAAGAGCTGCCGACCCGAGAGGGCGCGTTCTCCGTCGGCTGGAAGTCCCGCCACCACGTGTCGACGCTCTACCACACCAAGATGCCGTACGCGATGTTCTTCAGCGGTGGCCAGGCGATCCATTACTCGCCCGACTTCGCCGCCCGCGGCTACAACGGCGCCTCTCACGGATGCGTGAATGTCCGCAACCTCTCGGGCATCCAGCAGCTGTTCAACCAGGCCCGGGTCGGCGACAAGGTGATCGTCTACCGCTGACCCCGCCGGCCCCCTCTCCCGGCTTTTGTACGGCTATCCACAGCCATTGTGGTGAATGCTCCAGAATCCACAGATGTCGGAGGAGCCCGTACGAATCGGACGTCGCCTCGCCATAACGAGAGCATGGATACGCAACGCTTTCGGAGTTCGGCGATCGAGCAAGCCGGGGTCATCTCGCGTACGCAGGCTCTGACGATGGGGATGAGCCTGCGCCAGATCGACTACCGACTGAAGACCGGTGACTGGATCAGGGCTTATCCAGGCGTTTATCGCCTCGCGATCGTGCCACCGACGCCTGAGCAGCAGATGCGAGCGGCGGCACTGTGGGTTGACAACGGCGTGCTGTCTGGGGTGGGCGCCGCGTGGTGGTGGGGTCTGGTGGAGGATCCACCGCGGCGGTGGGAGTTTCAGATCGACAACACCGCTCAGCGGACCCTCCAGTCGGGCGTGTGTCTGATTCGCCGTTGGGTGGATCCTCGCGATGTGACGAGTCGTCGGGGAGTGAGGGTGCTGGACCAGCCCATGGCCGTCCTTCGTGCTGCGGTATCGCTCGAAGGGAGTCGGCGGGGCCATGGTGTCCGCGTTATCGATCGCGTGAAGCAGCGGAACCTCGTCACGGCGATCAACCTTCAGCGGGCGTTCCAGCGGAACCGGGGGACTTGGGGTACGACGGCCATGCGTGATCTGCTCGAGCGCACGGGCGACCGCGCACATTCTGATCTCGAGCGACTCGGGGTGAAGCTGCTGGGCGAGGCGGGGATCCAGGGTTTCACCGTCAACCTACGGCTTCGCCTCTCGACCGGACGACCGGTGGAGCTGGACATCGCGTTCGACGAGGAGCGGGTGGCGATCGAGCTCGACGGCTTTCGTTACCACGCCTCGGCGGAGGCCCATCTCGCCGACCTCGAGCGGCAGAACGCTGTCATCGGCGACGGCTGGACCATGCTGCGCTATGGGGCCGACGTGCTGGTCGACGAGCCTGAGCGCTTCATCCGCGAGGTGCGAGAGGCTCTCGGGAGGTAGCGGCAGAGAGTTTAGGAGCAACAACCACAACGGGTGTGGATAGCGGTACAAAACGCGGAAAAGATCAGCGGGCGGTGAGTACGAGGGGTCCGTCGGCGGTGAGGGCGATGGTGTGCTCGGAGTGCGCGCCGCGGGAGCCGTCCCGGCTACGCAGGGTCCAGCCGTCGGGGTCGGTGACGATCTTGTCTGTGCCCTGCAAGAACCAGGGCTCGATCGCGATCACCAGACCCGGCTTCAGCGGCAGGCCACGGCCCCGGCGGCCGTTGTTGGGCACGTGGGGGTCTCCGTGCATGGTTCGGCCGACGCCGTGCCCACCGAAATCGGTGTTGATCTTGTAGCCGGCCTTGGTGGCCACTCGGGCGATTGCGAACGAGATGTCGCCGAGCCTGGCCCCGGGCTGGGCGGCCTCGATGGCCGCGGCCAGGGCCACCTGGGTGGTCTCGATCAGCGTCAGGTCCTCCGGCCGGGCGGTGCCCACCACCACTGACAGGGCTGAGTCCGACACCCAACCGTTCAACGACGCCGCGAAATCGACGCTGAGCAGGTCGCCGTCGGCGAGCACGTAGTCGTGCGGCAGCCCGTGCAGCACCGCGTCGTTGACCGAAGTGCACAGCACCTTGCCAAACGGGCTGGCCCCGAAGGAGGGGTGGTAGTCGATGTAGCAGGACGTCGCTCCGGCGTCGCGGATCATCTGGTGGGCCAGAGCGTCCAGGTCCAGCAGATTGACCCCGACCGCCGCTTTCTGCTCCAGTGCGGTCAACACACTGGCCACGAAGCGGCCGGCGGGGCGCATCTGCTCGATCTCGGCGGGGCTACGGTACTCGATCACGACGGCGATTCTGCCCCATCGCTCAACAAGAGCCCGGCGCGCGCCGACCTTCGGCCCGCCGAGTGTACCCAGACCCGACCAGACCGAAGCCGGTGAGGATCAGGCCAGGGCCTTGGCCTTGATCCGCTCGTAGTCTTCGGCGGTGATGGTGCCGGAGTCGAGCAGGGTCTTGGCTTCGGCGATCTCCTGGGCGGGAGAGCGGCCCGCGACCTCGCGGATGTAGTTGTCACTGTCGCTCTTGGCTTGCTTCAGGTAGTTGGCCTGGCGCTGAGCCATGCCACTGCCGCGGGCGATCAGGTAGATCACGGCGGTGATCAGCGGGAAGATGATCAAGGCGATGATCCAGATCGCCTTGTGCCACCCTTTCTGCTCGTGATCGCGGAACAGGTCGATGACGATCTGGAACAACACGATCAGGTACGCGACGAAGGCGAAGCTGACGATGATCAGCCAGAGGAACTGGAAAAAACTGGACACGAAACGTACTCCTGGAAGCTTGAACGAGTGGTGGGTCGTTGACCCTCGATGACACCGATTCTGGCACCGAACAGCGCCGAGACCAGGGAGGTCAGTGTTCGTGAGATGCGGGTCGCTCCTCGGCGCCGCGTGATCGGACGGCCTCGTCCGGTCCACTGATGTCTTCCTCATCGGTCGGCTCTTCGATGACGACCAGGAGCGCGTCCTGTCGAGGACGATCCCGGCCGACGACAGCGTGTCGGCGTCGACCTCGCCCCGCAGCTGGCTCACCACCCCTTCGGCCTCGTTCACATAGGACGGCCGTACCGCGACCAGACGAGCGGTCGACAACACCACGATGGCGAACAGGACGATGATCACCGCGAATACGGCTGCGATCAGGACCAGCATCGCCACGACCTCGGGTACGCGGCGCCGGATGAGCTAAGTGTGCACCGGATGGACCAGCAGCACGATGGTCAGAGCCAAGAACACCGGCCGATCAGCCAGGCCAGCTGTCTGCCCCCGAGAATTATCACGATGGCGGCGGGCGAGGGCAAGCAGGATTGTCACCGCACGCGGCAGCCCACCACGGGCGTTTCGGTCCGGACGCCGCGAAGACTTGATCTGCCATCAGAGCCGCCTTCGCCACTGCTGTCGGGGACCGGCCCGATCCGCCGGCTGGGTCGTCATCCCGCGGATTCGTCGACACCAAGGTCCACGATCACCGGCGCGTGGTCCGACGGCAGCTTGCCCTTGCGTGCCTCCCGGTCCACGAAGGCGTCGACGACCTGCAGGTCGGGGCTGGCCAACACCAGGTCGATCCGCATCCCGAGGTTCTTGTGCAACGCCCCGGCGCGGTAGTCCCAATAGGTGAAGGCTCGATCCCCCTTGCCCGGGCGGGCGGGCACGTCAACCAGTCCGGCGTCGGTCAGGGCGCGTACGGCGGCGCGTTCGGGCTCGGTGACGTGGGTGGAGTCGGCGAACGCGGCGATGTCCCACACGTCGTCGTCGGTCGGGGCGACGTTGAAGTCGCCCATGATCACCTGCCGGGTCGGGGTGCTGGTGGTGGGCAGGGTCTCCCGCAGGCTCGCCAGCCAGTCCAGCTTGTAGTCGTAATGAGGGTCGCCCAAGCTTCGGCCGTTGGGCACGTACACGCTGGTCACGGTCAGGGCGCCGCAGCGGGCGCTGACATAGCGAGGCTCAGGGTGGCCGGGAAGCTCGGTGGCGACGGGGATCAGCCCCACCCGAGACAGCACCGCGACCCCGTTCCAGCGGCCGTCGCCGACATGCAGTGCCTCGTAGCCGAGATCGGCCAGTTCCGCGTACGGGAACGTGCGGTCGGCCGCCTTGGTCTCCTGCACGGCGACCGCGTCCGGTTCCCGGGTAGTCAGCCAGTCGAGGAGCCGGGGCAGCCGGGCACCGATCGAGTTCACGTTCCAGGTAGCGATCCGCACCTGGGTGATCTTGCCAAGGAAGAGACGTCGAGGCGACCGCAGGCCTGGATCCAGCCGAAGGAGACCGGCGACCGGGCGCCGTTAGGGTGCGGAGTACCCGCTCGAGGGGGTCAGCTCCCGTCAACACAAGCTGTCATCCTGAGCTGCCACCCCCAGCCGAGGAGAACCGACCATGCTCGCCGCCTACCTGCCCGGCAACTCGACCGTCCGGCTGGCTGAGGTCGACCGACCGGCACCTGGCCACGGTCAGGTGCTGCTCGCGATGAAGGCGTCCACGATCTGCGGCAGCGATCTGCGGGCCATCTACCGCGAGCACCTGGGCGAGGGGCCGGAGGCCTACCAGGACGTGGTTGGCGGGCACGAGCCCGCCGGTCAAGTGGCCGAAGTCGGACCCGGGGTTCGGCGGCTCGGCGTCGGGGCCCGGGTCGTGGTCTATCACATCAGCGGCTGCGGACAGTGCGGCGAGTGCCGGCGGGGGTATCAGATCTCGTGTACGTCACCGTTGCGGGCCGCGTACGGCTGGCAACGCGACGGTGGTCACGCCGAGTATCTGCTGGCCGAGGAGCGTGACCTGCTGGAACTGCCGGACGGGCTGACCTATCTGGACGCGGCGTGCGTGGCCTGTGGGTTCGGGACCGCGTACGAGGCTCTCTGCCGGGTGGAGGTCTCCGGCCGGGACCGGGCACTGATCACCGGGCTCGGTCCGGTCGGTCTGGCGACCGGGCTGCTGGCGAAGAAGATGGGCGCCTCCACGGTGGTCGGCACCGACCCGAGTCCGAAGCGACGCGGGCTGGCGCAGGAGCTCGGGGCGGTAGATGTGGCGGTGGGTGGTACGGACTCGGAGCTGAGCGGGCTGCTCGGCGACGGCGCCGACGTGGCTGTCGACTGCTCCGGGGCCGGAGCCGGCCAGGCCACCGCGATCCGGCACACCCGGCGCTGGGGTCGGGTGGCCCTGGTTGGGGAGGGTGGTCAACTGAGCCTGAATGTCAGCGAGGCGCTGATCCACCGGCAGCTGACCGTCCACGGGTCGTGGGTGTCCTCGTTGGGTCGGATGGCCGAATTGCTTGACCGGCTCGTGCGCTGGGGGCTGCACCCGGAGGTGGTGGTGTCCGACACTTACCCCTTGGCCGAGGCGGCGGCCGCCTACGCGAAGGCCGACTCCGGGGTGACCGGCAAGGTCGGCATCGTGTGGTCGTAGGCGGGATCCGGTTCGGGATGGGCTGGGGACGGTTCGCGCGCGGTGGGCGAGTTCCAACCGCGTGGTCAGAACTCGGCTCAGGCACGCCTGCTCCGACGGCCGATTTTAGCCGGGCTGTCGATTTTAGTGGTTGGGGCGGGCGCAGGAGCCGCGCGTTTTGACCTCGTGGTCGAATTTCGCAATCGAGAGACGCGACCAGCGGGCCGCAATACGCGGCTCCCACCACCTGCGACGGTCAGGCCGTAGCGGTCTTGCCCTTGCCGAACTTGATGTAGAGGAGCAGCACGATGATCGCACCGATGATGGAACCGATGATGCCGGCCGGCTGCAGGAAGCCGCCGCCCGAGTGGAACAGCAGGTAGCCGAGGAACCCGCCCACGAACGAGCCGATGATGCCGAGCAGGATCGTCATCGGGATGGAAAGGTCCTGTTTGCCGGGCACCACCAGTCGCGCGACCGCGCCGGCGATGAGGCCGACGATGATGATGCTGATGATGAGGCCGATCATGATTTTGCCTTCCTTTTTGTGGTCGCGGCCGAGGCCGCCGAGCAGAGTTTGCTCTTTACGTAGTAAACCAGTCCGTAGGGGTGGTGTGTTACACCCCTAAGGGGGAATACGGTACACAGTCATGGGAAACCCTGCGGACAACACGCCAACCGACGTCGACCGGGTCGCCGCCGGCCGGATCAGCGTCGCCCTGGTGAACGACTACGACGTCGTGGTGCTCGGGCTGGCCCGCATCGTGGAGCAGTACGACGACCGGTTGCTCATCGCTGAGATCGACACCAACTCAACGGTTGCGGACCGGGTCGATCTGGTGCTGTACGACTCCTTCGCCCAGCCCGAGTCCGACCGGCACGAACTCGCCGAGATCGTCGCGAACTCCCGAGCCGGCGCGGTCGTGGTCTACACCTGGAACCTGCACCCCGAGCTGGTCGCGCAGGCCCGGGCTCAGGGTGCCCGAGGCTATTTGTCCAAAGCCCTTCCGGCTGAGGAGCTGGTGTCCGCGCTCGAGACGGTGCACGGCGGGGAGGTGGTGGTGAGCGAGCAGTCCGGCCGCGCTCGTACGGCGAATGGGCTGGATTGGCCGGGCCGGGCCGAGGGGCTGACCGACCGTGAGTCCGAAGTGCTGGCCTTGATCACTCAGGGCATGAACAACGCGGAAGTGGCGAAGCTGACCTACCTCAGTCCCAACACGGTCAAGTCCTACATCCGGTCCACGTATCGCAAGATCGGCGTGGAGAGCCGGACCCAAGCCGTCCTGTGGGGTGTCCGACACGGTTTCGAACCGGATCATCACCGGATTGACCACTGGCGGGGAGGCCCCTGAGCGGACGTACGTCTCCCTGCCCGCTGCGTGCCGTTGCCCGCTATCTGCCTACCTGCGATGTCTTGCGGCCTACCTACAGGGTCTTGACCTCGGCCAGCACCTTGGTCAGCGAGTCCTTGGCGTCGCCGAAAAGCAGGGTGGTTTGCGGGGCGTAGAGCAGGTCGTTCTCGATGCCCGCGAAACCGGGGCGCATCGAGCGTTTCAGAAAGACGACCTGACGGGCCTGGATGGCGTGCAGGATCGGCATCCCGTAGATGGGCGCGCCGGGGGACGTCTCCGCCGCCGGGTTGACCACGTCGTTGGCGCCGACCACCAGCGCCACGTCGGCGTTGCGGAAGTCGGAGTCGATGTCGTCGGCCTCGCGCAGCTGGTCGTACGGCACCTGGGCCTCAGCCAGCAGCACGTTCATGTGACCCGGCATCCGGCCCGCCACCGGGTGGACCGCGTAGTCGACCTTGACGCCCCGCTCGGTCAGCAGATCAACCAACTGGCGGAGGGTGTGCTGGGCTTGGGCGACCGCCAGCCCGTAGCCGGGCACGATGATCACCCGACTCGCGTACGCGAGCAGGATGGCGACGTCGGCCGGACCGGTCGACTTGACCGGTCGGTCGCTGGCTTGGCCACCGCCCAGCGTGGAACCACCCTTGAGGGCGCCGAACAGCGTGTTGCTGAGCGAGCGGCCCATCGCCGTGGCCATCAGCTTGGTCAACAAGGTGCCGGCCGCGCCGACCAGAGTGCCGGCGATCAGCAGCAGCGGGTTCTCCAGCACGTATCCGCTCGCGGCCACGCTCAGTCCGGTGAACGCGTTCAGCAGGGAGATCACGATCGGGACATCCGCGCCGCCGACCGGAAGCACCAGCAGCACTCCGACGCCGGCACCGATCACGGCCAGCGCGAATCCAGCCACCATCGTGGGGAACAGGGCCAGGAACACCCCGAACCCGACGGCCGATAGCAGCGCCAGACCGTACAGGATCGGGTAGCCGGCGAAGGTCACCGGCCGAGTCGTCATCAACTCCTGGAGCTTGAGGAACGTGACGATCGAACCGGTGAAGCTGACCGAGCCGATGACGATGGTGAACGCCGTCGCGACCAGGTGAAAGGTCGACGCGCCACCCGCCTGCGCGATCTCGTCGAGCTCGACCAGTGCGACGATGGCCGCGGCGCACCCGCCGACCCCGTTGAAGAGGGCGACGACTTGGGGCATCTGGGTCATCCGCACCCGGTACGCGCCGACGGCGCCGATGACGACCCCGATGGCGAGAGCGATGCCGATGCCCATCAGGTGGTCGAGGTTGCCGGTGATCACCACGGTCGCTGTGGCCAGGATCGCGCCGGCGGCACCGACCAGATTGCCCCGGCGGGCCGACTTCGGGGACGACAGGCCCTTGAGGGCCAAAATGAAGCAGACGGCGGCGACCAGGTAAACGAGCTGGGCCCAGACCGGGGGTACGGTCACGAGCGGAGCCTCTCGGCGAGCGGAGCGAGATCAGCTGGCATGCTCACCGCTCGACCTCCGGCCGCGCTCGGTCGGTCACCGGCTTCTTCCGAACGAACATCTGCAGCATTCGATCAGTCACCACGAAACCACCGGCCAGGTTGATCGCCGCGAGCCCCACGGCCGCCAGGCTCAGCGCCAGCACCGGCGTCGATTCGGCGTGCCCGGCAACGCCGATAGCACCCACCAAGATGATGCCGTGGATAGCGTTGGCGCCGGACATCAGCGGGGTGTGCAGGGTCGAGGACACCTTGGAGATCACCTCGACGCCGACGAACGCCGCCAACACGAAGATGGTCAACCAGATGATGGCCTCGCTCATCGCGATCCTCCGGACCGGTCGGTCATTCGTGATCCTTGGGAAGTGTTGGTCATGGGTGATCCTCGGGACGTTCTGGTCGTTAGTGGTCCTCCGGATCGGTCGGCTCGTCTCCGGTGGCCTCCAGCGGCGGTGCGGGCGGGACCACCGGTTCGGAACCCGACGGCCGGGTTTCCGGCTCGTCGCCGAGTCCGCCGGGGCGGGTGATACACATCCCGGCCACGATCTCGTCTGCGAAGTCGGGGTCGAACATCTGATCGCGGGTCATCAGCAGCACCACGTTGAGGACATTCTGCGCGTACAGCCGGCTGGCCGGTGCCGGCATCTGACTCGGCACGTTCGACCCGCCCCAGAGTTGCACGCTGCCGGTTCCGGCGGCCGTCGACACGTTGACCACGCGGCCTGGGGCGACGCCCTCGACGTTGCCGCCGGAGTCAGCGGCGAGGTCCACAACGACCGACCCGGGTCGCATACCGGCCACCATCGCGTTGGTGACCAGGATCGGAGCCTGCAGACCGGGCACCGCGGCGGTGGTGATCACGGCGTGGGCGGCGGCGACATGAGGGGCCAACAGTTCGCGCTGCTGCTGGGCTCGCTCCTCGGTCATCTCCCGGGCGTATCCGCCAGCCCCCTCCAGACTCGGCAGGTTGAGGTCGATCGGGGTGGCGCCGAGGGAGGCGATCTCCTCGGCGGCCGCGGCGCGGACGTCGTACCCCTTCACCACCGCGCCCAACCGGCGGCAGGTGGCGAGCGCCTGCAGCCCAGCCACCCCGGCCCCGAGCACCAGCACCTCGGCGGGCCGGACGGTGCCGGCCGCGGTCATGCTGAGCGGGAAGAACTCCCGCAGGCGTCCGGCGGCGACGATGGCGCCCCGGTAACCCGCGACCAGGGCCTGGGAGCTGAGCGCGTCCATCGACTGCGCCCGCGAGATCCGCGGCACCTTCTCCATGGCGAACGTGGTGAGGCCCTCGGCCTGGCGGGTCGCGACCTCGTCGGCGCGCTGACCGGCGAACAGAAAGGAGATCGTGGCGGCGCGCGGTGCGGTGAAGCGGAGCGCCTCGGGGGAGACCGGCTGGACGCTGAGCACCAACCCGGCACCGTGCAGGGCGTGCTCGCTGACGGTGGCGCCGGCCGCGGCGTAGGCCTCGTCTTCGAGCAGCGCACCCCGTCCGGCCCCCGGCTCGATCGCCACCTCGTAACCCGCACCGGTCAGCCGGCCGACCAACTCCGGCACCAGCGCGACCCTGGTCTCACCCGGCTCGGACTCCCGAGCGACCGCAATCCGCACAGACCCGAACCTAGTGCACTGCGGCGACAGTGCTCGGTCGGCGACACCGGCGGTCACGGTCTCGGGACCAAAGACCTGTGCGTGGAGGGGTGCAGGGCACTGGTTTCGGGTTGAGGAACGACGAGATCGAAGGTCGGTCTGAACCCGTTGACCTCGTCGGGGCAATGGCGCTGTGGTCCGGGTCCACGTCGCACGCGAGGACATCCACTTCGTTCGCATCGCTGCCGTCGTCGAGGTTCGGGCGGTCGTGACGCCGCCCGGGTCGTCGGCTGGGCCCCGGTGATGTGGACCTACTTCGGTCGCACCTTCACCGTCACGGAGTCCAGACCGCTGGCACCGTTGGGAAAGGGCGGGACGTCGCGTTCGGTCTGCACCCGGCCGTCGGCGTCGGTTGCTCGTACGGTGATCACGTAGTTCCCAGCCTCGGCCGCCCACTTGTACACCCACTGTCGCCAACTGTCTGCTGCGACCGTCTCGGCCAACTCAGCCTCCCGCCAGGCTCCGTCGTCGATGCGCACCTCGACCTTCGCGATACCGACGGGCTGGGCCCACGCCACACCGGCCACGATGACCGTCCCGGTTTCGACCACCGAGCGCCGGGGGACGTCGATGCGGGAGGCCATCTTGACCCGACCCCGCTTTGACCAGCCGCGTTGCGCCCAGTAACCCTGGCTCTCCTCGAACGTGCTGACTTTCAACTCGGTCAGCCACTTGGTGGCCGAGACGTCCCCGTACAGGCCCGGGACTACCATCCGCACCGGAAACCCGTGTTGGGGCGGTAGCGGCTCTCCGTTCATGCCGACCGCGAGCAAGCCTCCCCGATCGGGATCGGTCAGCGTACTGAGTGGGGCGCCGGCGCTCCAGCCGTCCTCACTGATGGCCAGCACCATGTCGGCCGCGGACTCCGGCTGCGCTTCGGCCAGGATCTCGTGGACTGGAACGCCCAGCCAGACCGCGTTTCCGACCAGGTCGCCGCCGACCTGGTTGGACATGCAGGTCAGCGTGCTGGCCCGCTCGGTGAGCGGTCGGGCGAGCAGATTGGCGTAGCTGAGGATCAGCGGCGTGGCCACCAGCCCGGTCACCTTGAGCTGCCAGACCTCGGGGTCGATCACCGGCAGCTGCAGCGCGGTGTCGATCCGGTAGAAGGACTCGTTCGGGGTGATGTAGTCGGTGAGTCCGGCGATGGAGAAGTCGACTCCGGCCGGCAGCGTCGGGGCAGGGTTCGCCGCCGGCGGCAGCACGATCTTGGTCCGGACGTCGGCGACTTTGTTGGTGGCCTGGACCAGCATCCGCCCTGTGGTGGCGACCACGATTCCGCCCAGGGTGACCAATCCGGCAGTTTTCAAGAAGCTGCGGCGCTCGGCCACGACCGGCTCCAACGAGCCTGGAGGTCGGCGCAACTCGGCGACCAGCAACCGAAGAGCCAGGTAGCCGGCGGCCAGCCCGAGAACCGCCGGGACATAGCCGAGCGCGCCGGGCCCGACCTGGGTGCTGACCGCGAGCAAAGTGAAGATCCCGGCGGGTACCAAGACCGCGAGACCCAGCTGTTTGCGCTTGAGTTCCAGCTGCCCGGAGATCACCGCCAGGACCAAGGCCCCGACCACCACCAAGATGAGCAGCACGGCTCGGGCCCACCCGCCGAGTGCGTCGGTGAGGACGCTGGCCCAGGCGTCGGGCAGCACCGCGACGATCACCTCGGCGACGTCGGAGACCGGCGAGCCGTCCCGGGCGATCAGACCAGCGCCGAGCTCGGCCACGGCCAGCCCGACCACCCCGGCGACCCCACCGGCGATCCGTCCCAGCCGGATCGAGCTGCCTTGTTGCACCCCCTCATCTTGCGTGGTCGGGGCAATCGGCACCAATTGGATGACCACTGGTGATGACCACCAGCTGGTCGGAGTCGGCGGGCGCGGCGGTGGGATCGGCGTGTCGTACGGGATGATCGATGGCGTGGATCCCCTGCCCGAGGCAAGCCTGGTCGACGCGAGCCTGGTCGAGGCGGCCGCTGCCCAGCTGCGCGGTGTGGTCACCCGGACCCCGCTGGACTACAGCCGGCGACTGTCGGCCCGGTTCGGGGTCGAGGTCTTCGGCAAGCGGGAGGACCTGCAGGTCGTCCGCTCCTACAAGGTGCGCGGCGCATACACGGTGATCGCGCGCCTGGACCCGCCGGCTCGGGCTCGCGGGGTCGTGTGCGCCAGCGCGGGCAACCACGGTCAGGGACTGGCGTACGCGTGTGCCGCGCTCGGGGTGCGCGGGCGGGTCTACCTACCCCGCAACACCCCTCGGCAGAAGCGGAACCGGATCGCGGCCATCGGCGGCGACGACGTCGAGGTGATCGTGGGTGGAGACACCTACGACGACGCCAACGCGTCGGCCCTGGCCGATGCCGCCGAGACCGGGGCGACCGTGGTGCCGGCCTTCGACGACCCGTACACGATCGCCGGTCAAGGCACCGTCGCCATCGAGATCGTCGCTCAACTGGGTCGGGCGCCGGACCTGTTGGTCGTGCCGGTAGGGGGTGGTGGTCTGGTCGCCGGCTGCGCGGCCTGGTTGCGGGAGCGCTACCCGAAGGTGCGGATCGTCGGGGTGGAGCCGGCCGGCGCGGCCGAGGTGGCGGCCGGGCTGGCGGCCGGGCATCCCGTCGAGCTGGCCGACCTCGACACCTTCGTGGACGGGGCGGCCGTTCGCCGGGCCGGTGAGAAGACCCTGCCGCTGATCGCCGCGACCGGGGTGGAGATGATCACGGCGCCGGAGGGTCAGGTCTGCGTGGAGATGCTCGACTACTACGCCAGCGACGGCATCGTCCTCGAGCCGGCCGGGGCGCTGTCCACCGCCGGACTGGCTGAGCTTCACCGCCGTGGCGCGCTGGCGCCGGGCAGCACGGTCGTGGCCATCCTGTCCGGCGGCAACAACGACGTCAGTCGCTACGCCGAGGTGGTGGAGCGGGCGCTGGTGCACGAGGGTCGCAAGCACTACTTCCTGGTCGAGTTCCCGCAGGAGCCGGGTGCGTTGCGCCGATTCCTGGACGAGGTCCTCGGGCCGGAGGACGACATCACCTTGTTCGAGTACGTCAAGCGCAGCAGCCGGGACACCGGGCCGGCCCTGGTCGGGATCGAGCTGGCCCGAGCCAGTGACCTGGACGGACTGCTGGAGCGGATGGCCGACGCGCCACCCAAGTGCGAGCGGATCGCCGCCGACAGTCCGGCGTTCCGGTTCTTGATGTAGCCGACTCTGGTCGATTCTTGCAGTCGTCGCGGCCGGGGGCGGCGCAAGTTCTGACCAGGTGGTCGAATTTTGCGGTGCGGCGGCCGTCCAGACCGCAAGTTCTGGCCGCTTGGTCGAATTCTGCGGTGCGGCGGCCGTGCAGACCGCGTGTTCTGACCGGGTGGTCGAAATTTGCGGTCCTCGATCGCTTGCGGACCACGAGTTTTGGCCGGTTGGTCAATTCTTGCGGTGCGGCGGCCGTACGGTCAGCTGCTCACTCAGGATCGTCGTCGCGGGGGGCCGCCCGCGGTTGCGCTGGCTCCGACCGGTTCCGACAACTCCTCGTCGTCCTCGATGGCGGCGGAGAACTGGGCGTTGTAGAGCGACCAGTACGCGCCTCGCGCCTGGAGCAACTCGGCGTGATCGCCCTGCTCCACGATCGAGCCGTTCTCCATCACCAGGATCACGTCGGCGTCTCGGATGGTTGACAACCGGTGGGCGATGACGAAGCTGGTCCGGTCCGACCGCAGAGCGGCCATCGCGTGCTGGACCAGCACTTCGGTCCGCGTGTCCACCGAGCTGGTGGCCTCGTCCAGGATCAGCAGCGCCGGATCGGCCAGGAAGGCGCGGGCAATCGTCACCAGCTGCTTCTCGCCCGCGCTGATGTTGCTGCCCTCCTCGTCGATGACGGTGTCGTAGCCGTCCGGCAGCGAGTGCACGAACCGGTCCACGTACGTCGCCTCGGCGGCGGCCTGGATCTCCGCCGGGATCGCATCCGGCCGTCCGTACGCGATGTTCTCGCGGATCGTGCCGTGGAACAGCCAGGTGTCCTGCAGCACCATGCCGATCTGGGAGCGGAGTGTGGCCCGCGGCACCGAGGCCACGTCGACCCCGTCGAGCCGGATGCGACCGGCGTCCAACTCGTAGAACCGCATGATCAGGTTCACCAGCGTGGTCTTGCCCGCTCCGGTCGGGCCGACGACGGCGACCGTCTGGCCCGGCTGGACGTGCAGATCGAGCCCGGTGATTAGCGGCTTGACCGGGTCGTAGGAGAAGGTGACCCGCTCGAAGTCGACCTCGCCCCGGACTGGGTTCAAGGACCCGGTCGCGTCCGGCGCGTGCTCGGGTGCGTCGAGCACCTCGAACACCCGCTCGGCCGAGGCCACCCCGGACTGCAGCAGGTTGGCCATCGAGGCGACCTGGGTCAGCGGCTGGGTGAACATTCGGGTGTACTGGATGAACGCCTGCACGTCCCCGAGGTTCATGGTGCCGCTGGCCACGCGCAGGCCACCCACCACCGCGATGACCACGTAGTTCAGGTTCCCGATGAACATCATCGTCGGCATGATCATGCCGGAGATGAACTGCGCGCGGAACGAGGACTCGTACAACCCGGAGTTGCGCTCGGTGAAGACCTGCTCGACCTCACGGCGGCGCCCGAACACCTTGACCAGGGACTGACCGGTGAAGGCCTCCTCGATGTGGCTGTTGAGCTCACCGGTCGTCCGCCACTGGGCGACGAACTGCTTCTGCGCCCGCTTGCCGATCAAGGCAGTGACCAGCACGGAGACGGGGATGGTGACCAGAGCGATCAACGCCAGCAGGGGAGAGACGATGAACATCATGATCACCACACCGACCACGGTCAGCAGGGCGGTGAGCAGCTGGGAAAGGGTCTGCTGCAGCGCCTGAGCGATGTTGTCGATGTCGTTGGTCACCCGGCTGAGCAGCTCGCCGCGCGGTGACTTGTCGAAGTAGGACAGCGGCAGCCGGTTGATCTTGTGCTGCACCTCGTTGCGCATCGAGAAGATGGACCGCTGAACCGCCTCGTTGAGCAGGTAGCCCTGCAGCCATAGCAACAGCGAGCTGCCCACGTAGAGTGCCAGCGCCAACAGCAGGATCTGGCTCAACCGGCCGAAGTCGATGCCGACTCCAGGGATGATGTCGAGCCGCTGCACCATGTCGGCGAAGGTGTCCTGACCCTGCGCCCGGAGACCCTCGACGACCTGCCCCTTGCTGGCCCCGGCCGGCAGTTGCTTGCCGATCACGCCGGTGAAGATCACGTCGGTGGCCCAGCCCAGGATCCGGGGGCCGACCACGTTGAGCACGATGCCGGCGACGGCCAGCAGGATCGAGAAGACGATCACCACCCGCTGGGGGGCAAGATGGCCGAGCAGCCGCTTCAGCGACGGCACGAAGTTCAGCGACTTCTCCACCGGTGCGGCCATGCCGGGGTGGCGCGGCCCAGACCCCGGGCCGTACTTCGGGCGTTCCGGCGCCTTCGTGCCGGTCGGTTCCTCGACGAGTTCCTGCGGCACCGGCATCTCGCCCGGTCCGCCGGACTCGGTGACCGGTTCGGGGATCTCGACGATCGGCTGTCCGGCCTTCGACCCGCTCGGCTCGTGCTCGTTCATGCCGCGGCCTCCTCGGCGCTGAGCTGAGAGTCGACGATCTCGGCGTAGGTGGGGCAGGTCGCCAACAGCTCGCGGTGGGTGCCCGAACCCACCAGCTCGCCGTCGTCCAGGACCAAGATCAGGTCGGCATCGCGGATGGTGGCGACTCGTTGGGCGACGATAATCACGCAGGCGTCGGCCGTGCTGGTCCGCAGCGCCGCACGCAGTCGGGCGTCGGTGGCCACGTCGAGGGCGGAGAACGAGTCGTCGAAGACGTAGATCTCGGGTCTCTTCACCAGGGCTCGGGCGATCGAGAGTCGTTGCCGCTGACCGCCGGAGACGTTTCCGCCACCCTGAGAGATCGACGCTTCCAGCTGGCCCTCCATCGCCGCCACGAAGTCGTCGGCCTGAGCGATCCGCAACGCCTGCCAGAGTTCGGCGTCGGTGGCGTCCGGGTTTCCGTACCGCAGGTTCGAGGCGACCGTACCGGTGAATAGGAACGGCTTCTGTGGGATTAGTCCGATCCGGCTCCACAGGGTCTCAGGGTCGATTTGGCGGACGTCGGTTCCGTTGACCCGGACCGCTCCGCCGGTGGCGTCGAACAGCCGTGGCAGCAGCGAGATCAGGGTGGTCTTGCCCGCACCGGTGGAGCCGACCACCGCGGTGGTCTGCCCGGCCCGGGCGACGAAGGAGATGTCTCGCAGCACCGGGACATCGGCTCCGGGGTAGGTGAACTCGGCGTGATCCAGCTCCACCACCGAAGCCTGGGGGAGGATGAAGACTGGGTTGGCCGCGGTCACCACCGAGGACTCGGTGTCCAGCACCTCCCCAATCCGTTCCGCGCAGACCAGGGCGCGGGGGAGCAGCATCATCAAGAAGGTGGCCATCATCACCGACATGAGGATCTGGATCAGGTAGGTGAGGAAGGCGGTCAGGGAGCCGATCTGCATGTTGCCGGTGTCGACCCGCTGGGCACCGAACCACAGCACCGCGACGCTGCTCACGTTGAGCACCAGCATCACGATCGGGAACATCATCGCGAACCGCCGCCCGACCAGGGTCTGCGCCTCGGTCAGGTTGGCGCTGGCCTGCTCGAACCGCGCCGTCTCGTACGGTTCGCGGACGAACGCCCGGACGACCCGGATGCCGGTGATCTGTTCCCGCAGGATTCGGTTCACCGCGTCGATCCGACGCTGCATGGTGCGAAACAGTGGCGGCAGTTTCCGGATCACCAGCCAGATGGACCCGGCCAGGACCGGCACGGCCACGACCACCAACCAGGACAGACCGGCGTCCTCCCGTATGGCCATGAAGATGCCACCGACCATGGTGATCGGAGCGGCCAACAAGACGGTGGCCGACATCACCACCAGCATCTGCACCTGCTGGACGTCGTTGGTGTTGCGGGTGATCAGCGACGGGGCGCCGAAGCGATTCAGCTCCCGAGCGGAGAAGGTCAGCACCCGATCGAAGATCGCGGCCCGCAGGTCGCGACCGAAAGCCATCGCCGTCTTCGCGCCGAAGTAGACCGATCCGATCGAGCAGAGGATCTGGATGCCGCTGACGATCAACATGATTCGGCCGGTCCGCCAGATGAAGGCGGTATCGCCTTTGGCCACGCCCTCGTCGATGATCGAGGCGTTCAGGCTCGGCAGGTAGAGCGCGCCCATCGTGCCGACCGTGGCCAGCACGATGGTGGCGATGATCATGGATCGGTAGGGCCGCAGATGCTGGCGCAGCAAACGCATCAACATGGGCTGAGTCCGGCGTGGGTGGGGGTCAAGATGCCGTGCAACAAGGTGTCGACGATCTCGCGCGGCTCGTCGGAGATGGTGACGCCGATCCCCGGGTGGGTGACGGTGAACACCAGACCGCGGATCAGATCGGCTGCCTTATCGGCCGGGAGCTTGAGCCGCTCCGCGTCGGGACCGATGACCTGGACCAGTGCGGCGGTGAGTCGCGCGTTACCGGCCCGCCGTTGCTCCTCGTGTCTCTCGCGTCGGCGTTCGTGCTCGGACCGGCCGGCGTCGGTCACGGTCTGCGGGTCGGTCCGCAGTGCGCCGAACAGGCTGACGACGCGGCGCATCCGCGCTTCGAGCACCTCCACGGCCAACTCGAGCCGGGTCGTCAGGTCGAGCTCGGAATCGATCCCGGTCAGCGCGGCGAAGGTGGTTTCGGCGTCGAAGGCGTCCCCGATGACCGCATCGATGACGGCGTCCTTGTTGGGAAAGACACGGAAGATCGTGCCTTCGGCGATGCCGGCGGCCTCAGCGATCTGGCGCGTGCTGACCTCGCGTCCGTACTGCATCACCAGCGGCTCGCTCGCCGTCAGGATCGCCGCCCGCCGCTCGTCGGGGGGTAACGGGTTAGCTCTGGCCACGTCGGACCACTGTAATGAGTGAGCACTCACTCATCAAGAGGGTTTATCCGGAATAATCGCCCCACCGGTGGGCGCTGTGGTGAGCCACTTCCCTGTGCGGATCGAGACAAGGAGACGATGGTGGGGTTGGGCACGTTGACGGAACTGAGTTTCGACGCCGTCATCTTCGACATGGACGGAACGCTGATCGACTCCACGCCGGCGGTGGTCCGGGCCTGGACCACCTGGGCGATCGAGCACGGGGTTACCGCGGACGAACTGGCCGGTCACCACGGGATGCCGTCGGCTCGAGTCGTCAGCAAGCTCCTGCCCGACCATCGCCACGAGGCGGCGATCGACCGGATCAACGAGCTGGAGATTGACGACGTCGCGGACATCGTCGTGCTGCCCGGTGCGGTGGAGGCGCTGGCTGCCTTGCGGACGTCCCGGAACGCGATCGCGACCTCCTGCACCCTCTCCCTGGCCAAAGCTCGGATCGCCGCCGCCGAACTCGTACCGCCGTCGATCCTGGTAACCGCCGACCAGGTGGCGCACGGCAAGCCGGCTCCCGACCCGTTCCTGCTGGCCGCCGCACGGCTCGGGGTCGCACCGGAGCGCTGCCTGGTGGTGGAGGACGCTCCGGCCGGACTCACCGCCGCCGAGGCGGCCGGCTGCTACCGGCTGGCGGTGATCACCACCACGCCCGAGGACGAGCTGGTGGCCGACGGGATCGTCCGGAACCTGGGAGATGTGGAGTTCGTGCCGAGCGAGGACGGCACCATCCGGGTACGTCCGGCCACCTGATCTCCGACTTGTCAGACTCGGTGGTCGCCGGGACGACCACGGGCGTTGACAACATTGGGACGCCGGTTCAGCGGTTGGTCATCTCATCAGCTGCCGCTCTTGCGACGGAAGGTCCGCTTGGTCTCGATCGGACCGTGCGGCTGCACCGGCTGGGTGCCCGCGTCGAGGTGATCCTCACCTCGCCGGCCCTTCTTCGCCTCGAGCGCCTCCCGGAACTTCCGCTTGTTCTCGTCCTCCGGCGGCCCGTCCTGATCGGGTGTCTTGTCAGCGGTCATGCGTCATTCTGACCCATCCCGGACTGCCCCGGGGAACGGGACCACTCCGAACCGGCGCCGTTCGCCGACTCACTCGCGGACTCACTTGCCGACTCGGTCGCGGAGACGCCGCTGCTGGGCGTAGCGGCGGCGGAATCGGCGCGGTCATCGCGCCCCTGGTCCCCGTGGTCCAGCGGGACGAGCTTCACAGCGGTGCCGTACGCGATCACCTCGCTCAGGTTCTGGGTGATCTCGCTGCAGTCGAAACGCAGCCCGAGGATGGCGTCGGCCGCGGCGGAGACGGCCATCTCCACCGCTCGGTCGACCGCCTCCTGACGGGAGCGGGTGAGCATGCTGACGTAGCCAGCCTCCATCCCGCCGGAACGAAGCTCGGGCGGCAGATCCCGACCGCGGGCGACCACGCCGATCACCTCACCGACGACCTCGGCGACCTCACGACCCGGTAACGCGTCCAAGGTCACCACCGGGATCGAGCGGGGCACCAGGGTCGGCTTGGGCGGCGTCTGGGCGACCCACTGTCCGGGCTGCTGCCCCGGCTGTGGCGGCGGGTACTGCCCGGTCGGCGGCTGCTGACCGTAGGGATTCTGCTGACCGTACGGGTTCGGCTGGACGTAGGGGCCCTGTGGCGGCGGCTGCTGACCGTAGGGGTTGGGCTGCTGGCCGTAGGGATTCTGCTGACCGTACGGGTTGGGAGGCTGCTGCCCGTAGTTGCTCATGAAGGCAAGATACTCAGACTCAGATGACTGTCCGACCCCGTGTAGCTGTGGGCCGTTCGTACGGGGGCGGGTCAGGGCGCCGCGCCGAGTTCCTCCTCCTCTTCCGCCGACTCCTGCTCGGCCTGCTCGATGTTCTCCTTTATCTCGTCGGCGGTAAGGCAGACCTTGTTGGCGATGACGTAGACGAGCACCGACAGCCCGGCCAAGATCAGCGCCGACCACTCGAAGTTGAGCAGACCCAGGTTGCCTGCGCCTACGGACTTCTCCGGGAAGTTGCCGAGATAGGAGATCAGCGCCAGCCCAGCCAGCCAAGGAAAGAGCCAGGCGAAGCCCTGCCAGAAGTGCAGCGCGCCCGGTCGGACCCCGCCGAACAACTTGAAGATGCCCAGTAGCAAAAACCCCAACAGCACCGCCACGTAGAGCTTCCATCCGGTCAACCACCCAGACCAGTAGACGATCAAGTTGGCGGCCCAGAACGCTAGCAGCGGGATCACGTGGCCTCCGGGCACGCGGAACGGCCGCGTGTGGTCGGGGACCCGCTTGCGGAGCGCGGTGAGCACCAGCGGACCCGAGGCGAAGGAGAGCACAGTGGCCGAGGTGATGAAACCGACCAGCTGCTGCCAGCTCGGGAACGGCAGGAACACGATCAGGCCGACCAGGAAAGTGACGATCAAGCTGAACAGGGGGACTCCCCGGTCCGTCGTCTTCGCCAGCCGTTGTGGCGCGTTGCCGTTACGAGCCATCGCGTAGGACAGCCGCGAGGTCAGCGTGGTGTAGATCAGCCCGGTGTCACCAGGTGAAATGACGGCGTCGATGTAGAGCAGCACCGCGACCCAGCCCAACCCGAGGGCGGTGGCCAACGCGGCCAACGGTCCGGCGCTGTTCTCGAAGCTCAGGTTCGCCCACGCGTCGGGTCCCTTCAGCAGGCTGGGATCCAGCGCGCCGATGAACGCGACCTGCAGCGCGATGTAAAGGACCGCGGTCAGGAGCAGCGATCCGATGACCGCGACCGGCACGTTGCGTTTGGGATTGTCGGTCTCCCCGGCCAGTTCGACCCCCTGCCGGAAGCCGAGATAGGAGAAGACAATTCCGGAGGTTGCGATCGCGCTGAAGACGCCATGCCACCCCTGCGGCTTGAAGCCGTGGGAGCTGAAGTTCATTCCGTGGAAAGCGGCCAGGAAGAACGAGAAGATGACCAGCACGATGATGACCAGCTTCCACCACACCAGGGCGGTGTTGATGCGTGCAAACCAGCGGATACCGAAGTAGTTGATCACGACAAACAGCGCCATCAAGGCCACCGCAGTGGCATAACCCAGCGTGGTCAACGTGTGCACGGTCTGACCGCCAGCCTGCTGCTCCACTGTGAAGGGAAAATACCTGGTGGCGTACTGCAGCGCCGCCAGCACCTCGATCGGCGCCGTCGTGCTGGCGCCTACCCAGGTGATCCAACCCGTCGTGTAGCTGGCGAAGGAGCCGAAGGCGATATGCGGGTATCGGACCACGCCGCCCGACAACGGGAACATCACCCCCAGCTCGGCATAGACCAACGCGATGGCCAACACCATGACCGCACCAAGAGCCCACGAGATCACGGCCGCAGGGCCCGCCTCCCTGGAGGCGTTGAGGGCCCCGAACAACCAGCCCGATCCGATGATCGAACCGACGCCCGCGAACAGCAGCCCGACGGTGCCGATGTGACGCTTGAGCTTGGGTTGGTCTGTCTCGGTTGGGGTATCGGTCACCATCAGGAGTCCTCCCGCCCGGTCTGCCGCTAGCCCACTGGCCGAGGCAGTACATACCTGGTGCAACTATTCATACTCCGTCGACGAGATGAGAGCAAGGGATCGGGTTGAATGCCCGCTCCTACGCAACCAAATTTCGCGCGTCGTGGCCCGAAGGGGGCAGACGGGTCTGCCCCCTTGCTTACCCCAACGGACGGAGAGCCTGGCGACGGTGGTGTCACAGTTGAACCGGAACTGACAGCCGAGGAAAAGCAGTCTGCTGATGATCCACAGGGCGAAGCCGTGACGGTACGACGGGCGGGCTCTCCTGGCGACGCCCGCTGGATGACGCCGTGAAGACGGCACACGATCGCCAGCCCGCGGAGGAGCGGCGCCGGCGCGCTGCCCCGGAGGCCGACGCCGATATAGCGACGCATAAGCCGCCGGGTACCGACCTGGCCAGCGTGCCGGTCCTGAGCCAACCCTCGCTGCTGGGCCTTCAGCGCCTTGCCGGAAACAAGGCGGTGTCGCGGCTCGTGCTGAATGAGGCGCAGCGCCCCGGCGGCCTCGGCGGTACCGGCGGTGACAGAAGCGCGGTCGATCACGCCGCGGACGAGGTCCTCGAGCTCGACGAGGACCCGAAGAAACCGAAGCAGCTGGTCCGCGAACAGCAGCACCAGCAGAAGCTGGTGCACGAGCACCAGAGTCAACAGGAGATGAAGGAGGCGTCTCCCGGAACGAAGGTCCCACGGCCGTGGCCGGCCGCGAAGCCGAAGAGCGGCGACGGGAGTCCGGACACCACCGAGGAGGTGATGGCGCAGATCAGTGAGCCAGCCGAGCAGCCGCATTCCTCCGCCATACCTCATGCCGCCGCCGTCACCCCGCCCAAGCCCGCGCCCGGTGTCGGTGACGAGCGGCACGCCCCGCCGCCGAAAACGCGTAAACCCATAGGGCCGGACACGTTAACGAGTGCCGCGGCGGCCGCCAAGGTTCCGGCCGGCGCGCCCCACGCGGCCGGCGCGCCCCACGCGGCCGGGGCGCCCCACGCGGCCAGTGCCGCACACGCCGCAGGCGGACGGGGCGACGGGCACAACACGCTCGACGCGTGGAAGGCCACTATGGCTGCGGGCGCGGACGCCATCGCCAACCCAAAGCTCGACGCGAACCAGGCGGCGGCAGGGAAGCTGGCCGAGTACGCGCAGACGACCGAGCGGCAGCGCCACGCCGAGCAGCCGGACTACGGACAGGAGGCCCTGTCTCGACTACCTCCGGCGCCGCAGGAGCCGCCCCGCGAGAAGCAGCTCGACACCCGACCAGCCGACGCCGCCATCGCCAAGGTCGAGGCCGTCGGCCATGCGAAGCTCCCGGACCAGACGTTCCAGGCGATGGCGCCTTTGCCGGTGTACGTCCCGTCGCCCGGTGCGACCCGCGGTGGCGGCCCCCTCGGTAAGCTCGCGAAGGCGGCCGACCCAGCCAAGCCAGACGGGAACGGCGTCCTCGGCGGCCCGGCTCCTGCCGACCCCAGGGCCGACGCGGTGAGGGCGAAGGTCGACGGCGCGGCGTCGACGAAGGTCGGCGCGGGGTCTGCGCAGCCCGTCACCCTGCAGGACAAGGGCGCGGCGTCTCTCAAGCCCTCCTCGCCCGGTCAGGCGCCGGAGGTCGGCGACGTGGTGGCCCGGGTTCTCAAGGACGCCGGGAGGTACGCGAAGGAGGTCGTCGACACCGCGGCCGGAAAGCTCGATCCGTCCCACAACGTCGACGCGCTGAAGAAGATCACCGATCCGCTCGTCGACAAGCAGAAGGACGAGCTGACGACGGAGCTCGCCGGCGTGGCCGCCGCAGCCGGGGTCTCCGCCGATCAGTTGAAGGCGAAGGTCGAGAAGCAGAAGGCTGAAGCAGAGGCGAAGGCGGCGACGGCGGCCTCCCAGCTCGACGCAAATGCGGGACAGGGGCAGGAGGAAGTCAAGAAGCGGGGCGCCGACCAGACGTCCGCGATCGCCGGGGCAAGTGCGGCGGTTAAGGAGGACATCGAGGGCAAGGAGCAGGCCGCGAAAGGCGAGCCCGACGCAGCCGCGATCGACGCCAAGCGGGACAGCTACCTGGGGAAGCTGAGCTCGACCGCGGCCGCCGACCTCGCCCGGTTTCGCGCGTCAGCGGAGACGCGGGCCGCTGACCTCGACCGGGTCGCCGCGGAGCAGAAGGCGGCCTACAAGACCAAGGCACGGGGCGAGGCGCAACGGATCATTGCGCTGTATCCCGACGACCCGCTCAAGGGGAAGATCGAGGCCCGCCCGGTCCTGGACTGGGCCGACAAGCAGAGTCTTGAGGTTGAGGGCTTCGCCGCTCGTCTGAAGCGGGAAGCGACCGCTGCGTCGGAGCAGCTGCAGGCTCCGCTAGACGAAGCTGTCTCTCAAGCCCGCGAGCAGATCCGCGACTGGGCTGCCGAGAAGAAGGGCAGCCAGCGCAGCTGGTGGGACCGGCTGATGGACATGTTCACCGACTGGACGTCGAAGGCGAAGGCCGACAACAAGGCCTGGGAGGCGCAGCGGAACGCGGAGACGCGGGACAAAGTCACCGGCGATTTTGACCTGCTCGTCAAGATGCGTGACCAGCTCGCATCGGGCAACCAGGAGGCGTTCGAGGCCGAGATGTCCCGGCTGTCGGCCGATCAGCGCGCGGTCGTGGTGGCGTTCATCAAGTCGAGCGGCAAGGACTCCATCGGCGCTGTCGCCGTCGGCCTCATCGCCCGCATCAAGGCCCACCGGGTGCCAGAGTTATCCAAGGCGCTCGAGGAACAGGTGATCGCCGAACTCGGGTGGGAGGAGTTGAACCAGCTTGGGGCGGCGCAGACACCGGGGTTCGACGCCGGCCTGATCGTGCGCGACGTCCGTGGCTCGGTGAAGGGCTGGGGGACCGACGAGAACCGCCTGTTCAAGGCGCTCCAGGGGCGCACCCCGCTCCAGGTGGCAGCGATGCGCAAGGCCTACGCGGCCACGTATCCCGGCCGGACCATGGACGAGGACATCAACGACGATGTCAGCGGGTCCGAGAAGGAGCGGGCGGAAGCGCTCCTCTCCGGTGATTCCACCGCGGCAGCGGTCGCCACGCTGAACGACGCGATGGACGGGGCCGGCACCAACGAGGCGCTCATCATGGAGACGCTGCGAGGCAAGACCCCGGCCGAGCGCGACGCGATCACCGCGGCCTACAAGGACAAGTACGGCGTCGACCTGAACGTCAGCCTGGCTGACGAGATGTCGGACAACGACCTCGACCAGGCCAATGCGCTGCTCGCGGGTGACACCACCAAGGCCGACGCCATCGAGGTCAACGAGGCTATGGATGGCGTCGGCACCGACGAGAAGGCGATCAACGCCGTTTACACGCGCATCCGCGACGAGGTCGAGACCGACGCCAAGCGCAAGGGCATGACGACGGCCGAGGTCAAGGCCGAGATCCTACGGCGGACGGGAGCGCTTAAGGCGGCGTACGGCGATAAGTACGCGGGGGGAGACGAGAGCAAGCTCCAAGCGGACTTCCGCGACGAGCTGTCCGGCGGCGAATTGAACCTCGTCCTAGCCGAGCAGGCCGACGATGAGACGGCCATGGACGCGGCCAAGATCCAGATTGAGCACGAGTCGCTCTACACCGACGACGACAAGGTGAACGCGGTCCTGATCGCCCAGCACGACCGGGCCAAGAAGGAGATCACACGCGACCTCGAGGTCGATTTCCAGGAGAAGTCGGCGCACATGACGCCGGCTGAGCGCGCCAAGGCCCGCAAGGAGATGGAGGAGAAGGCGAAGTGGCTGATTGCCGAGCGAGCCACGCAGAACATGGCCGCGCTGAGGGACCGTTACAACGCCGAGAACCCGAACTTCGGGTTCCAGGCAGTCATCGACATCGAGCTCCAGGGGTACTCCCACGACGAGGCCCTCGAGCGCATCCAGGCGGGCGGAAAGCTCGACGACGCCCACGAGCTGAAGTACTCGATTTTCGGGCCTGGGACCAACGAAGACCGGATCAAGGAGACCCTCAAGGGCAAGTCGAAGGCCGAAATCGACAAGATCAAGGCGGACTACAAGGCGCTCACGGGCAACGACCTCGCCGAGGACATCGCCGGCGACATGGAGGGACGCGACGGTGCCGACGCCGACGCGTTGCTCGAGGGAACGAGCACGCCCGCCGAAAAGATGGCCTACCTCAAGAAGCGCAAGGAGTGGGAGGTCAACGAGGGCACCGGAATCCTCGGCGACGCGTTCGAGAACGAGGAGGAGGGCGTCCTCGAGCGGACAGCCGCCAAGGCCCAGGCGGCTTACACCAAGTACGAGGAACTCAAGAAGAAGTACGGCGAGAACGACGCGCGCACTGTCGCCGCCCTCGAGGACTTCGAGCGCTGGTCAGGCTACGGCGATAAGGACATCGAAGAGCACCGCGCCGCGCTAGACAGCATCACCGACACGATCGCCGCCGGTGTAGCCGTCGCGGTGGGCATCGCGGCAACCGTCCTCACGGCCGGCGCCGCCGGACCTGCGGTTCTCGCGGCTGCCGCAGCGTTCGGCACCAGCACGACCGTGGTCGCCGCGGCTGCGGGCGCGATCGCGGCGACGGCCGCAAGCATGCTCACCAAGCAGCTCATGAAGGGTGGCGCTTACGACATCGAAGCGATCACCCAGGACATGGCGCAGGGGACGTTGGAGGCGCTGATCGCGGTGGGCACCGCGGGCACTGGCGAAGCTGCCCTGAAGGCCCTCATGAAGAGCCCGGCGTTTGCGGCGCTGAAGGAAGCGGCCGAGTCGGGCGTCCTCGGGCGCATCGTCATCAAGGGCGCCGAGGGCGGCATTGAGGGCGGCATACAGGGCCTCCCTGGTGGGATGAGCGGCGCCATCCTCGACGAGAACACATGGAAGAGCGACAACCCGTTCGGGGTCGTCATCTCTGCTGGCGGGAAGGGATCACTCCAGGGGGCGGGGATGGGTGCGGGCATGGGCGCGGTGATGACCGGAGTTCACAAGGTCGGCGGGTCCAGGCGGGGCGGTGGCACCAACATCGAGCCAGAGAGCCACGGGAATGCGGGGACCGAGGAGCCCGGCTCGAGCTTCGGCGACGCGACAGCGACGACGACGGAGAAGGCAGGTTCCGTCGACACCGCGGTAGCGATCGATGCCGACGTGTCGGCCGGAGCCGGCGGCGACGCCGCGCATGCGGGGGTGGATGAGGGCGCCCACACGGGCCCAACCGAGGAGTCTCACGGCAATGCCAACCGCGAAGCACAAGCGCCGAAGGCGACCGAGGAGTCGAAGGGTCTCGGGGACGAGGCGCACCCGCCCGACACTGACAAGACTGTAGTCGACAAGCACGCGCCCGACACCGAGCGCACCGCCGTCGACGACATCCACGACGCGATGCCTGAAGAGACGGTGATGCAGGGGCCCGACCCGAACGACCCGTCGCACGCGCGGGAGATGTACGACAACTCGATAGCGGAAAGCCCGAACCGCGAAGTCGGGATCTACCGGAATACTGAGACGGGTGAGTACATCGTCATCCAAGGTGACGAGGGCAAGGTCAGCGTCGGCGGCGGTGAGGCGCCGCAGGAGGCCGGGAAGCAGCAGCGCTGGAAGGAAATCCTTAACGGCGGTGACCAGGGGATGTGGGAGCTCCAGGCACACTCGCACCCCGCAGGCCCGACCGGCGTGGTCGACCTGATCAACCAGTGGCCCAGCGGCGCCAACGGCGACATGGGTGTGATGGTCAACGAGGCGCAGAACTCGGGGAAGGCCCGGTCCTCGCGCATCGACTACGTCACCGCGGACGGCCCGGGCTACACAGACTTCGGCTCCGGGGCACGAGCGGCCGTACTGGGTCGACGCGCCGGACGGGACCGGCGGCCGCACTGTCGAGCGCTTCAAGACGATGGAGAGCTACCACGACTTCGTCGAGAGCACACTCGGCGGCCCGTCGCAGGGCGACATCCCCGACCACATGTCCGGCGTCGCCCCCGCCGCAACAGGGGCCGAGCCGACCGCCCCGAAGGCGACGACGGATGCCGCGCCGGCCGAAGGCGAGGTCAAGAAGCGGCTCGAAGGGATCCGCGAGAAGTACGGAGAGTCTGCGGAAACCCCGGAGGCGCGCAAGGCGTTGGAGGAACTGGCTGAGTTGGCGAAGAAGGATCCCGCCGCTGCCGCCGAAGCGCTTGACGCCTTCGAGGCGCAGGCTGAGGATCGAGATGTCGAGTCGGCCTTCGTCGAAAGCGGCAAGGCGGCGTCGAAGGAGGACAAGGCGATCGGTTTCGAGCCGGGGGAGGAACCTCCCGAGGGGCTAACCGAGACCGACAAGAAGCACCGACGGCTGCAGGAGACGAGCGCTTCAACCGAGCTCGAAGCGGCGATGGCCGCCAGGGGTGACCCCCGACCGCCCGGCCACGACACCCATCACATCGTGGCGGACGCAGACCCGCGGGCCGCCGTGGCTCGTAAGATCCTCCTCGAGGCAGGGATCAATCCTCGCAACAACCCTGAGAACGGAATTCACCTGCCTAGAACGTCCATGGATGCAACAACCATCCCGGACGCAGCGACGCGTCACCAGACGATCCATACCGACGCGTACTACAAGGAGCTCACGCTCCGGCTGGTCGAGGCTAAGAAGAATGGAACGGTCCCCGAGACTCTGCGCCAGATCCGGGCGGAGATCGCCGAAGGGACCTTTCTCAGCGCCCCTAAGGTCGCGGGCACCCAGGGTGAAACATTCGCCGATTGGCTGGTCCGAAACAGCGACAAATTCGAGGGTATGACCAGGGAGGAGATCGCTGAGGTGGTCGATGCCGTGACCCGTAAGCCCCGTACGCAGGTTCCCTGACCCTTCTGGAAGGTCGTCATGTCAGGCCGAGTCTGTTCCCCAGGTCGGCGCCGGTGGGGGCGCGACTCGGCCGTGCCGTGCCGTGCCGTGCAGGCGCAGGTCGTTCCCAGCGCTTGTCCGGGTCGTACAGCAGGTTGTAGGCCATGCCCGTCAGGCGCATTTTCGCTTCGATGAGTCGGGTTGGGGACTCGGCGCAGCGGGTCCGGTAGTGATCACTCGGGGTCGCCCGCCAACATTCAAGCCGATCCCTCCCTTCCCACGCGATCTCTAGCGGACCACCGTCACGGCACAGCGAGCGTGGGCGACGACGTGCTGGCTCACCGAACCGAGCAACAGGCCGGCGAAGCCTCCGTGGCCGCGGGTGCCCACGACCAGCATGTCCGCGTCGGCAGAGAGGTCGATCAACGTCTTGGCCGCCGAGCCCTCTGCGAGAGTGAGCTCGACCGGTACGCCGGGATTCTCGCCGAGGGCGTCTCGCACTGTGCTCTCCAGAGCGGCCTCTGCCTTTCCGCGCCAGTCGGTCCGCTCCAACCACGGGGCCGACCCGAACTCGGTCGCCAGCCGCGGCGACGGCGCGGGGTAGGTCGTCACGACCTTCAGCTCGGCGCCGTGCGCCCGCGCCTCCGAGGCGGCCCAGCGCAGCGCCCGGCCGCTTCCCTCGGAACCGTCAACACCTACCACTACCCGCCGCCACGTCTCCATCTCACTTTTCCTCCTCGCTCGACTTCTGGACTCGCCTAGCCTCTGCTCCCCGATCCGGAATGGGTAGAGGCTTAGGACCACCATTTTGGCCAATTGCGGTTCGAGAACGAGCCCTGGGCATCGTCGTGATCTAGTGCCGCTGAGGTGACGGTGCCGCTTTTCGGAAGCAAGGTGTGGACGTGGCGACGCCACGGCCCCAGGGTTGGGGGTGAGATGGGTCGGAGTCGGCCATCCTCCACTACCCTGGCTCGGTGCCTCAGCAGCCCGTACCCGCCCCCGATTTGCCCGAGCAGATCCGGATCCGGCGAGACAAGCGCGCCCAACTGGTGGCGGTGGGCCGGGAGGCCTATCCGGTGGCGGTGCCGCGGACGCACACGCTGCGTGAGGTCCGGGAGCGATGGGGGAGCCTGGCGACCGGGGAGGAGACCCACGACGTCGTCTCGGTCACGGGGCGGGTGGTGTTCATCCGCAACACCGGCAAGCTGTGCTTCGCGACGCTGCAGGAGGGCCTGTCGCTGACCGATTCCGGAATCCGACTGCAGGTGATGCTGTCGCTGGCCGAGGTCGGCGAAGCCGCGCTGGCGAACTGGAAGACCGAGGTGGATCTCGGTGACTTCGTCAGCCTCACCGGCCGGGTGATCTCCTCCCGGCGCGGCGAGCTGTCGGTGCTGGCCTCCGACTGGGTGCTGGCCTCCAAGGCTCTGCGACCGCTGCCGACCCTGCACCACGAGCTGTCCGACGAAAGCCGCGTACGCCAGCGCCACGCCGACCTGACTGTGCGGGAGGCGGCTCGCGACATGGTCCGGACCCGGGCCACAATCACCCGGAGCATCCGGGAGACCCTGCACCGCGACGGCTATCTCGAGGTCGAGACCCCCGTCCTGCAGCTGGTGCACGGCGGTGCGCTGGCCCGGCCGTTCCACACTCACCTGAACGCGTTCGACACCGACATGACGTTGCGGATCGCCCTGGAACTGTTCCTCAAGCGCGCGGTGATCGGCGGGGTCGAGCGGGTGTACGAGATGGGTCGGATCTTCCGCAACGAGGGCATCGACTCCACCCACAGCGCGGAATTCACGATGCTGGAGGCCTACCACGCCTGGGGTGACCAGCGAACGATCGCGGCGCTCATCCAGCAGGTCATCGTCGACGTGGCCGACGCCCTCGGGGGCCGCCAGATCCAGACCCCGGCCGGGATCATCGACCTGGACGGCGACTGGGACTGGCTGGCGTTCTATCCCGGTTTGTCGGCGAAGATCGCCGAAGACATCACCCCGGACACCTCGGTGGAGGTGCTGCGGAAGCTGGCCGAGCGGCAAGACGTGGCGGTTGAGCCCGGCTGGGGAGCGGAGAAGCTCGCACTGGAGCTGTTCGGCGAGCTGGTCGAGCCGGACCTGATCCAGCCGACCTTCGTGCACGACTACCCGCCTTCGGCCCAGCCGCTGGCCCGGCCGCATCGGCGCGATCCGAACCTGATCGAGGCATGGGATCTGATCATCGGTGGGATGGAGCGGGGGACCGGCTTCTCGGAGTTGATCGACCCGGTGATCCAGCGAGACCGGCTGACCGCGCAGTCCCTGGCGGCGGCGGCCGGGGACGCGGAGGCGATGCGGTTGGACGAGGACTTCCTGCAGGCCCTGGAGTTCGGGGCGCCGCCGATGGGTGGACTCGGCATGGGGATCGACCGGCTGGTGATGCTGTTCACCAACGCCGGCATCCGGGAGACGATCCTGTTTCCGCTGTTGAAGCCCGGACCGTGACGGCGGGGCAGGTGCCGGACGGCCGTGACCCGGTCGAGCTGGCCCACTGGCTGTTCGACCGAGCGCGGGCCGGAGAGGCGGAGCGGCTGGGCGCGTACGTCGACGCCGGGGTGCCGGTCGACCTCACCGATGCCGCCGGCAACACGTTGCTGATGCTCGGCGCCTACCACGGCTATCCCGACGTGGTCCGGGAGCTGGTGGCTCGGGGAGCGAACGTGAACACCACCAACGACCGGGGCCAGACTCCGCTCGCGGGGGCGGTCTTCAAGGGGTACGCCGACGTGACCGAAGCTCTGGTCCAAGCCGGGGCCGACCCCGACCTCGGCTCGCCGACCGCTCGAGCGGCTGCGGTGTTCTTCGAACGCCCGGACCTGGCCGCGTTGTTGGGCAGGCAGGTCTGATCTACGGGCCTATCCGGCGGGGCTGTCCTCCCGGTAAACGCGCGAGGCGGCCACCACCGCCCGCACCCTAGCGATCATGGCCCGCAGCTCGTCAGCCCCCACGGCCGCCCCGACCGCGTTCGCCCAGGCGTGCTGGGCGGACCTGAGGCGCAACAGGGTGGCCCGCCCGTCTTCGGTCGGGGTCAGCAGCCTGGCCCGGCGGTGCCGCGGGTTCTCCTGATAGCTCGCCCAGCCCTGCTCCACCAGCAGGTCCGCGGTCCGCTGCACGCTCTGCCGGGCCAGACCGAGTCCGACCCGCCGGGCGATCTCGGCCACGGTCAGCGGCTCGGTCAACGTCGCGCCGAGCACCTGCCACCAGGCCGGCGTCAGACCGGCCGGCTCGGCGATGTCCTTGGCGGCCGCCAGGAACTCGCCGTTGAGCTCGAAGATCGGCAGCACCAGATCGGTGAGAGCCTCGCCGGCGGGTGTCCGGGAATGATCGCTAGGCTCCACCAGATTCCCCGCGCGCGCCTCAGGTTCACCCATGGAATCAAGCGCCCACCAGCGCGTCGTAGAAGCGCCGCTCGCCGGTGGTGTAGAGGCCGTACCACGCGTCGAGGACTGGTGACGGGAACACCTCCAGCGCCTCGAAGACCGCGCGTGCGAAGTCGACCGGTGCGGTGGCTGGGGCCGTGATCAGCCCACCGTCGCTGACGGTCTTGGCGTCGGAGTATCGGTCGGCCCCTCGGTAGTTGGGCGCCGCGGCCACGAACTCCGCCGCGTTGCTGGTGTGGTCGCGGCCGTCGAGCAGCCCGGCACGGGCCAGACCGTACGTGGCGCCGCAGATCCCGGCGACCACCCCGCCGGCCGTCAGGACGCGCCCGGCGAGGGTCAGCGCCGATTCATGACCATCCGACCAGGTGGCGGCGCCGGGAAGTACCAGTGCGGCGATCCCCGCCGGCTCGATGTCAGCCAGCGCCTGGTCGGGCAGCACCCGCAAACCACCCATGCTGGTCACGGTGCGGTCTGGGTTCTCGGCCGCGACCACCACGCCGAACCGTCCGGGGGTCTCTTGGTTGGCCAAGGCGAGCCCGGCCAGCAGATACCCGTACTCCCAGTCCGCCATCGTGTCGGTGGCGTAGAAGACGATGAGTTCTGTCATGAGCGAAACCTCCGGAAGTTGAACTGTGTTTGACAGGACGCTGTCAAACGTACCTGATGACAGGAGCCTGTCAAGATCCCGGACGAGTTCAGCTGACTTCGATCACCGTCATCCCCGCCGTCGGCGGGGCCGGAGAGTCCAGAGCCATCAGGGCAGCGGGTGCTTCGGCCAGACTGATCACCCGGCCCACCAGCTCCTGCGGCCGCAGGACACCGTCGGACACCAGGGCCAGCATCGCGGGGTAGTCACGCGCGGCCATCCCGTGCGAGCCGTACACCTCGAGTTCGTAGGCCACCACCCGGTCCCACGGCAACGGAGCCCGAGCGTCCGGCCCGAACATCAGCCCGACCTGCACGTAGCGGCCACGCCGCCGCAGAGCGAGCACTCCGGCCTGGGCGATGGCCGCGGATCCCAGGGCGTCGATGGCGACGTCGGCCCCACCGTCGGTCAGCTCGATCACCCGCTCGGTGACCCGGTCCACCGCAACCGCGACGGCGCCGAGATTCTCGGCCCGTTGCCGCGCGGTCGCCGACACGTCCACCGCCACCACCTGTGCCCCGAGCGCGAGCGCGATCTGGATGGCCGAGAGACCGACCCCACCGCAGCCGAACACCACGACCCGATCACCGTCCCCGACCCGAGCGTGGGCGGTGACGGCGC
Source organism: Microlunatus sp. (assembly GCA_030452945.1). Classification (GTDB taxonomy): domain Bacteria; phylum Actinomycetota; class Actinomycetes; order Propionibacteriales; family Propionibacteriaceae; genus Microlunatus. Next base: position 34,786 of record JAKDLH010000006.1, read on the forward strand.
GGTACGCCGTCGCAAAACGACAGTCCAGGGACGCGGCCACCACCGGATCGAGCTCGGCAGGCAACCGAACCAGGTTGGTGTCGGCGGCGAACAACGCCACCTGCTCGGCGAACGAGCCGTGGTGGGTGAAGCCCGGTTGCGTCTGGTTCGGGCACACTTGGGCGTTACCGGCCCGGCAGAGCGGACATGACCCGCACCCGTTGACGAACGGCGTCGTCACCCGGTCCCCGACCACAAAATCGGTCACGTCGGATCCGATCTGGGTGATGACGCCGGCCAGTTCGTGCCCGGGGACGTGCGGCAGCGACACTGGCTCGTGACCGCGCCAGGCGTGCCAGTCCGAGCGGCACACCCCGGTGGCGAGCACGTCCACCACCGCGCCGTCGTCGGGACAGACCGGGGAGGGCATGTCGACCAGCTCGGGTGGACTTCCGTACCCGGTGTATCGGACCGCGAGCATCGGCTCAGTCGGGGTCGCGCAGATCGGAGAAGTCGAAGTCGTCGTCTTGCGCCTTCTTCTTTTTCCGTCGCAGCCGGGTGGTGGTCGGCGGCGGATCCGTGGA
>JAKDLH010000454.1 GCA_030452945.1 Microlunatus sp.
GAGCTTGTCAAGTTTTCTGTGTGTGAGTCGTGACTCTTTGTTGGTTGATTCAGTGGTTGAGTTCGGTGTCGATGGTGCCTGCGGCGGTGCGGTGTTCGAGTTCGAGGGCGAGTCCGTCGGTCCAATCGGCGATGGTGATCGGGTCGTGAGTCTCACCGAGGCTGAGCGCGGCGGCGCAGCGTTGAGCGGCAGCGGTGTCGCCGCCTTCGAGCCAGCCGGTGAGGCGTTGCAGCAGCAGCATGGTGTTGGTGACGGTGTCGGCGTCGACCAGCACCCACGGCGCGGGTATCGGGGTGGTCATCCCAGGCCTCCGATCTCGGGCAGCCGGCCGGGGTAGGCGATCGCCAAGGCGTTGAGGGCCGCTTTCCAGCCCGGGACGACGGCGCCCTCGACCAGACGCGGCGGCGCTTTCCGCTTGTTTGCCGGTGTGCCTCGTTCCTTGGCTCGGGCTCGGGCACGTTTGTCCTCGATGTCGCGGATCGCGAGCCAGAGCAGCTTGACCACGGCGTCGTCGTTGGGGAAGTGGCCCCGGTTCTTGATGATCTTGCGGAGCTGATAGTTCAGCGACTCGATCGCGTTGGTGGTGTAGATGATCTTGCGGACCTCCGGCGGGAACGCCAGAAACGGGACGAACCGTTCCCAGGCGCGTTCCCAGACCGCGACCGCGCCCGGGTGCTTGCGGCCCAGGTCGGATTCGGCGAAGGCGGTCAGCGCCTCCAGCGCGGCGTCTTCGTTGACCGCGGTGTAGATCGGCTTCAGCAGCGCCGCGACCGCCTTCCGGTCGCCGTAGGCCACGTAGCGCATGGCCGCCCGGATCAGGTGGACCACGCAGGTCTGGGTGACCGCCCGCGGCCAGACCGTCTCGATCGCCTCCGGCAGCCCGACAAGCCCGTCACAGCAGGCGATCAGCACGTCCTTGACGCCCCGGTTACGCAGTTCGGTGAGCATCGTCAGCCAGAACTTCGCCCCCTCCGCGGACTGCACCCAGATGCCGAGCACGTGCTTGATCCCGTCGGTGTCGACCCCGACCACGATGTGGGCGGCCTTGTTCGTGACGTGGCCGGCGTCGCGGACCTTCACCATCAGCGCGTCGACGTAGAGGATCGGGTAGACCTCCTCCAGCGGCCGGGTCTGCCAGGCCTTGACCTCCTCGGCGACCGCGTCGGTGATCTTGGAGATCGTCTCCCGGGACAACTCCACACCCAGCGTGCGTTCCAGGTGATAGCCGATGTCGCGGACCGTCATGCCGCCGGCGTAGAGGCTGATGATCTGCTCGTCCAGCCCGCCGGCCAGCCGGCGGGCGCCCTTGGGCACCAGCCGCGGCTCGAAGCTGGAGTTCCGGTCCCGCGGCGTGTCGAGTCCGATCTCGCCGGCCTCGGTGGCCAGCGTCTTCGGCGTGGTCCCGTTCCGCGAGTTCGGCCCGCCACGGCCGGCCGAGTCGCCCTTCTCATAGCCCAGGTGGTCGGCCAACTCGGCCCGCAGGCCCCGCTCCAGCACGGCCTTGATCAACGCCGGCAAGAAACCGCCCTCCCCGGTCAGCCGCAGCCCGGACTCATCCACCGAGGCCAGCATCGCGTCCAGCCACGGGCCGTCGACCAAGTCATCGGCCGACACCGGCGCGCCGGAACCGGTGATGGCCGCCGCGCTGAGCGAGGACAGCAGCCCCCCATCGGGCGGGCCATCCTCCATCGGCCGATAGTTCGTCTGTGTTGACATCACGGTTCTCCTCTCCGAGGCCCGGAATCACATCCGTCACCTCAGTCTCAGCCGCAACTCCATACACAGACCATCTGACACGCTCTTGGTCGGCGGTCTCGGGGCTGCCGTCTCGTCCGAGGATGTCGGCGAGCCGGTCGACCAGGGCGTACACCATGATCAGGTCGCCGTCT
>JAKDLH010000455.1 GCA_030452945.1 Microlunatus sp.
TATCACGCCATATCGGTCCGACCGGGACCGAGCGAGATCGGTTGCTGGCCGTCATCGGTGCGAGGAGTCTGGACGACCTGGTCGACCAGTCGCTGCCGCAGGCCATCCGCGACACCGAGCCACTTCGATTGCCGGCCCCGCTGACCGAGTCCGAGGCACTGGCCCGACTCCGGCTGCTCGCCGAGCAGAACCACCCGGGCCGGGCCATGATCGGGCTGGGCTATCACGGCACCGTGACCCCGTCGGTGATCCGACGGAACGTGCTGGAGGATCCGGCCTGGTACACCGCCTACACCCCCTACCAACCTGAGATCAGCCAAGGACGGCTGGAGGCGTTGCTCAACTTCCAGACGGTGATCGCCGATCTGACCGGGCTGCCCATCGCCGGTGCCAGTCTGCTGGACGAGGCGACCGCGGTGGCCGAGGCGATGACGTTGGCTCGACGCACCACCAAGTCCGGCTCAGTGCTGCTGCTGGACGCCGACACGCTGCCGCAGACTGTGGCCGTCGTGCGGACCCGCGCCGAGGCCCTCGGTATGGCGGTGAAGGTCGCCGACGGCGAATTGCGGCCAGCGATCGCCGAGCACGACCCGTTCGCCGTCGTCGTCCAGACTCCCGGGGCCAGCGGCCGACTCCCGGCCACCGAGGAGCTGCGCGCTATCGCCGAAGCCGCGCACGACGCCGGCGCGACCGTGATCGCCGCCTGCGACCTGCTCGCCTCGCTCCTGGTGTCTCCGCCCGGCGAATGGGGCGCCGACATTGCCGTCGGTTCCAGCCAGCGCTTCGGGGTGCCGCTGTTCTACGGTGGTCCGCACGCCGGGTTCATGGCGGTTCGGTCCAAGCTGGAGCGGTCGTTGCCTGGGCGGCTGGTCGGGGTGTCCAAGGACGCCGACGGGGTGCAGGCCTTCCGGCTGGCTCTGCAGACCCGGGAGCAGCACATCCGTCGGGAGAAGGCGACCTCCAACATCTGCACCGCCCAGGTGCTGCTTGCCGTGGCCGCCGGGATGTACGCGGTCTACCACGGCCCACGGGGGCTGGCCGACATCGCCGCCGCCGTGCACGACGCGGCCTCGGTGCTGGCTGATGACCTGACAGCGGCCGGGTGGGACGTGCTGCACGACAGCTTCTTCGACACCGTGCTGGTCTCGGCTCCGGGCCGGGCCCCAGAGATCGTGTCGGCCGCGCGCGAGGCGGGCGTGCACCTGCGTCTCCTCGATCCCGACCGCGTCGCGGTCTCGATCGGTGAGGACGCCACCGCCGAAGACCTGACGGTGGTGCGTCGGGCCTTCGGGATCACCGGCGACCAGAGCGCGCGGGGTGCGGCCCTCCCCTCTGGACTCCGGCGGCTGGCGGCCAGTGCACGTACCTCGGACTATCTCACCCACCCGGTGTTCAACACCCACCACAGCGAGACCGCGATGCTGCGCTACCTCCGGGCGCTGTCGGACCGGGACTTCGCGTTGGACCGCGGCATGATCCCGCTCGGTTCCTGCACGATGAAGTTGAACGCGACCACGGAGATGGAGCCAATCTCCTACCCGAAATTCGCCGAGTTGCATCCGTTCGTCCCCGCGGCCGATGCGCGAGGCTACGCCACTTTGATCTCCGAGCTGGAGCGCTGGCTGGCCGAACTCACCGGCTACGCCGCGGTGTCCATTCAGCCGAACGCCGGCAGTCAGGGCGAGCTGGCCGGCCTGCTGGCCATCCGGGCGTACCACCGGGCGCGCGGAGAGGAGCAGCGCTCGGTCTGCCTGATCCCGTCGTCGGCGCACGGCACCAACGCCGCCTCCGCGGTGATGGCCGGGATGCGGGTCGTGGTGGTCAAGGGCACCCAGGACGGATCGGTCGACCTGGACGACCTGAAGACGAAGGTGGAGGC
>JAKDLH010000456.1 GCA_030452945.1 Microlunatus sp.
ACTCGGCCAGATGCGCCAGTCGATCGACAATTTCGATGCGGCGCTGATCCACATGCTCGCCGAGCGGTTCCGCTGCACCCAGGCCGTGGGGGAGCTCAAGGCCAGACATGCCCTGCCGCCGGCCGATCCGACGGCCCTTCGGCGGCTGCGGCAGACAGCTCGCGCACTGCACATCCGTTGGCCCGCGGAACTGGACTACCCGGAGTTCGTGCGCAGCCTGGATCCGAATAAGCCGGAGCACGCCGCCATGCTGAACGCGTGTACCCACCTCTTTCGTGGTGCGGGCTACGCCGCCTTTCACGGCGAGGTGCCCGACGGTTCCGACCACGCCGCACTGGCCATGGCCTACGCGCACGTCACGGCCCCGTTGCGACGGCTGGTGGACCGTTTCGGGGGCGAGATCTGTGTGGCCCTGTGCGCCGATCGTCCGGTGCCCAGTTGGGTGTTGGATGCGCTGGACGGGTTGCCGGAGCTGATGGCCGCCGCCGATTCGAAGTCGAAGAAGTACGAACGCAAGATGGTCGATTTGATCGAGGTCTCGCTGTTGCGCGACCGGATCGGAGAGACGTTCGCGGGAACGGTGGTTGACGTCGAGAGCAGTCAGCGCCGCGGCCTGGTGATGATCGCCGACCCCGCCGTGCTGGCGCGGGTCAGCGGAGAGGATCTCCCGCTGGGCGCCGAGGTCTCGCTGCAGCTCGCCGCGGCCGCTTGGGAATCCGGTCGGGTTGAGTTCGTCCTGCAGCCACCTAGGCCGCCAGGACGGGTTGCCGGTCGTCCCGGGGTGTGGCAAGATTCGCCGTAGGTCCGGATCCTGCGCGGGTCCGGCGGTCTGTGCTGTAGCCGACTCGGGGATGATCAGCGGAGGTCCTGTCAGGGCCCTCGCGGAGGAGCCTTGTCATGTCGACTCGTGAGCTGGGGCGGAATGCCGCTGGCCGCTGGTCGCGGATTCGTGCCTACCTGAGACGTTTCTTCACCTGCTGGGTGAGCGAGGACCCGGAGCCGTCGTACTCCCACCTCGACCTCCGGGACGGCCTGGGCGAGTGCGAGTGCCACGGTGAGGTTGCGAGGCTGGAAAGTCGATCGCGTCAAGACGAGCGGCCGTGCCCACTCGCCGAGCCGGCGACCCACCAGCCGGGGCACCGGGTGCCGATCAAGGTGGGGGGACGAGCCGGCCTGTAAGCCGGATTCTGTGTCCGGGCTCGCGCTCGGACGGCGATCATCTATCTGCGATCCCTGTTGCCAGGGGCCTGTTGCGATCTACCCGAAAGCTCGGGCGAGCAGCCCTCGAACGCTTCCGCGAGTGCACGGATGCACCCTTCTTGATCTTGCTCCGGGTGGGGTTTGCCTAGCCATCCCGGTCACCCGAGATGCTGGTGGTCTCTTACACCGCCTTTTCACCCTTACCCCTCACGGGGCGGTCTGTTTCTGTGGCACTGGCCCGCGGGTCGCCCCGGGTGGGTGTTACCCACCACCCTGCTCGATGGAGTCCGGACTTTCCTCAGCCTCACGGGGGAAGCCGCGATCGCCCGGCCGACTCGTCCCAGCCAGCCTAGCGTTCGGCCGCTGAGCCGGCAGACCAGGACTTCTGACCCGACTCTCCACCGGTGACGGAGTTCCTGGACAGAGGTCGCCGACGGGACCGTACGGTTGACTCCGCGGTCATGTTGATCCCAGTCGCAGGAGGACCCACTGATGGAACCGATAGCCGGCACCGTGATGACCTACGCCTGGGGGTCGACGACCGCCCTTCCGGAGTTTCTCGGGACGGCACCGGACGGACGTCCGCAGGCGGAGCTGTGGCTAGGTGCCCATCCCGCGGCCCGGGCCGAGGTCAACTCGCGGTCGTTGGCCGAGCACATCCTGGTGGATCCAGCGGGT
>JAKDLH010000099.1 GCA_030452945.1 Microlunatus sp.
GCGGTTTGGGGGTGGTCGACCCCCCCGGCTCTGGTGCCGGGCGGGGGGGCGCGGGTGGGGGATGGGACCCGACGCAAACATGCGGGTCAAGCCCTCCGCACCGCGTGGCGTGCCGAGTTTGGGTTCGAGTCACGCCTATGGGTCAAGGACGGGCTGCTTCATGATGGGCGACGCTCAGCAGTCGTAGTACAGCTCGAACTCGTGGGGGTGCGGGCGCAACCGAATCCCATCGATGTCGGCCCGCTTCAGCTCGACCCAGGACTCGATCAGGTCGGGGGTGAAGACGTCGCCCTGCAGCAGGAACTCGTGGTCGAGCTCCAGAGCGTCCAGCGCGCCGCCCAGGCTGTCGGGGACGGTGGGCACGTTCGCGTGCTCCTCCGGCGGCAGCTCGTACAGGTCCTTGTCGATCGGCGCGGGCGGTTCGATCTTGTTTTCGATCCCGTCGATGCCGGCCAGCAACACTGACGCGAACGCCAGATACGGGTTGGACGACGGATCGGGGCATCGAAACTCGACCCGCTTGGCTTTCGGGTTGGTCCCGGTGATCGGGATCCGCATCGCAGCCGAACGGTTTCGCGAGCTGTACACCAGGTTGACCGGTGCCTCGAAACCGGGCACCAGGCGGTGATAGGAGTTCACGCTCGGGTTGGTGAACGCCAGCAGCGCGGGGGCATGGGACAAGACCCCGCCGATGTACCAGCGGGCTACGTCGGACAGTCCGCCGTAGCCGGCCTCGTCGTAGAACAGCGGGTGGCCGTCGTTCCACAGCGAGGAGTGGATGTGCATGCCGGAGCCGTTGTCGCCGAAGATCGGCTTGGGCATGAACGTCGCGGTCTTGCCGGCCGCCCAGACCGTGTTCTTGACGATGTACTTGAACTTCTGCAGATCGTCGCCGGCCTCTAACATGGTGTTGAACCGGTAATTGATCTCTGCCTGGCCGGCGGTCCCGACCTCGTGGTGGGAGCGCTCGACGGTTAGCCCGGAGCGCTCCAGATTCAGCGTGATCGCGTCCCGAAGATCGGCGAAGTGGTCGACCGGGGGCACCGGGAAATAGCCGCCCTTGTACTTCACCTTGTAGCCGCGGTTGCCGCCCTCCTCCACCCGACCGGTGTTCCAGGCACCGGCCTCGGAGTCGATCGAGTAGTAGCCGGTATTTTCCTTGGTCTCGTACCGCACATCGTCGAAGACGTAGAATTCGGCTTCGGCGGCGAAGAAGGCGGTGTCGCCGATGCCGGTTGACGCCAGATAGGCCTCGGCCTTGCGCGCGATGTTGCGGGGGTCGCGGCTGTAAGGCTCCTTGGTCAACGGGTCGTGGACGAAGAAGTTGAGACAGAGGGTCTTGGCCGCGCGGAACGGGTCCACGTACGCGGTGGCCGGATCGGGCAACAACGCCATGTCGGACTCGTGGATCTTCTGGAAGCCCCGGATCGATGAACCGTCGAAGGCTAGACCATCCTCGAACACACTGGAGTCGAAGGAGCCGGCCGGCACGGTGAAGTGCTGCATGGTGCCGGGGAGATCGCAGAACCGGATGTCGACGATCTCGACGCCCTCGTCCTTGACGTAGGCCAACAGTTCGTCGGCGGTTTGGAACATCTGTCCTCCGGGTGAATCGTGGCGTACCCGGCACTGACGGTCTGGACCGTACGGACGCGTGCTGGTTGCTGGGCAAGCCGAGTTGATGGGCGACGCGAGCAAAACAGTATCCCGCTCGATCAGCATGAACCTACGACGAGCGGGTTTGCGCGAAGTTGCGCGCGTGTTTCACCGGTGGGACACGTGGGTCCGGAGATGCGGATGCAGCGGGTAGCGGCGGCGGCGGCCAGACAGCAGCCAGAACACGTGTGTCGGGCCGCTGCTCACCTCGACGGGTAATCTCGCCGCGTGGCGAAGCGTGGCGCACCCGACGTTCCGGCCGAGCCGTATCCCGGTCAGCGGCTGGGCCTGCCCGCCTCTGGTCGCGGATCCCTCGCTACCTGGGGCACGCGAATCGGGGCCCTCATCCTCGATTGGGCCGCCAGTATGGCTGTCGCCGTGGGACTGTTCGGCACCGAGGTCGTCACCGGCAGCGGCTGGCGGGCGTGGATGATCCTCGCCGTCTTCTTCGTCGAATCCGCCGGGCTGGTCGCGCTGACCAGTGCGAGCTTCGGACAGATCCTGTGCCGGATCGCGGTCGTCCGGCTGGACACCAAGCCGGTCGGCCTCCCTCGCGCGGTGCTCCGGCAGGCGCTGATCTGCCTGGCCCTGCCCCCTCTGGTCATCGGGACCGACCGCCGTGGGCTGCAGGACCTGGCTGCGGCTACCGTCGTGGTCAACCGGCGCTGAGGGGTGCCGACCGCGGATTCTCGACGATTGGCCGCCGCCACGGCACCTTCGGCCGCTGCCGGCTTCTTCTCCTCCATCGTGCGCGAGCCATCACCGGTAGCAGCGTGGCTAGACGGCTGGATGACCGCTACAGAATCGCGCCCGGGTTGAGGATGCCGGCCGGGTCGAACAGCTGCTTGACCTCGCGGTTGAGTTCGGTGACTCGCGCACCGAGCTGGTGCGGCAGCAGCTCTTTCTTCAACCGGCCGATGCCGTGCTCACCGGTGATGGTTCCGCCCAGGGAGATGGCCAGTTCCATGATCTCGGTGAACGCGAGGCCCGCTCGATCGCGCGCGTCGGCGTCGGCCGGGTCGAAGACGATCGTGGGGTGAGTGTTGCCGTCTCCCGCGTGGGCGACCACGGGGATCAACAACTGGCGAACCCTGGCGATCTCCTCGATACCCGCGAGGAGGGCGGGCAACTGAGGGACCGGGACACCCACGTCTTCGAACATCTTGGCGCCGAGGCCTTCCATGGCCGGGAAGAAGCTCCGACGGGCCTCGGCGAACATCTCGCCCTCCTCCGGGTCGTCGGTGCTGAAGCACTCGATCGCCCCCTGGTCACTGCAGGCCTGCTCGACCAGGGCGATTTCCGCCGAGCAGGCTGCTCCGGGAGCGTCGGACTGGACGACCAGCAGTGCGCCTGCGTCTCGATCCAGGCCCATCGACCGGAAGTCCTCCGCGATGTTGATCGAGGCCCGATCCATCAACTCGACCATCGACGGCCGGGCGACCAGGCCGAGTTGGACAACGGCTCGGGCCGCCGACTCGGGATCGGGGAAGGACGCCACGAGCGTCGCTTTGGGCGGTTGAGCAGGCACCAGGCGCAGGATCGCCCGGGTGATGATGCCGAGCGTGCCCTCGGATCCGACGAACAGCTTCAGCAGCGACAACCCCGCCACATCCTTGATCCGCTTACCACCGAGGGTGATCAATGACCCGTCGGCCAGGACCACGTCCAGACCGAGAACGTAGTCGGTGGTCACGCCGTACTTCACACAGCACAGCCCGCCCGCGTTGGTAGCGATGTTCCCGCCGATCGAGCAGATCTCGAACGAGGACGGATCCGGCGGATACCACAGGCCGTGCTTCGCGGCGGCGGCCTTCACCTCAGCGTTGAAGGCACCTGGCTCCACCACCGCCACCCGTGTCGTGGTGTCGATCTCGATCGCCCGCATCCGTTCCATCGACAACACGATCCCGCCGTCGACCGCCGAGGACCCGCCGGACAGGCTGGTGCCGGCGCCGCGCGGCACGATCGGCACCCGATTCTCGCCACACCAACCGACGACGGTCTGCACCTGGTCGGCCGTGGTCGGCCGCACCACGGCGAGCGGCACTCCGGCGTCGGGATCGCTGGACCAGTCGTACCGGTAGTTCTCCACCGTCGCTGGATCGGTCAGGACGACCCCGTCCGGGAGGGCGGAAATCAGCGGAGCAGCGGTGATCACGCTCATGGCGACCAACCTACCCGCGGATGCCGGGACCACCCTGGTGCGGATCTTTTGTACCGAAAACCACAACGGTTGTGGGATACCCGTACAAAAGGCGGCCTTGGGGGGGCCGCGGGCACCTCAGCCGAGAGATTCGGCGGTGGTCAGCCAGGATTCTTCGAGTTCGGCCTGCTCGTCGGTGGCCGCGGTCAGCTGATGCTGCAGGTCGGCAAGCCGGCCGTAGTCGCTGGCGTTCTCAGCCATCTGCTGGTGCAGCTGGGCGATCCGGCGCTCGACCTTGGCGATTTGTCCCTCGATTCGGGCCAGGTCTTTGCGTGCCTGCCGCGCTTCGCCGGCCGTCAGTCCGTCGGCCGCCGACGCCGGGCTGGTCGGCTCAAAAGACGGCTGGTTGCGATCAGCGGCCTGTTCGGCCGCATGCCGCAGGGCCAGGTACTGATCGACCCCGCCGGGCAGCAGCACACATTGACCGTCACCGAGCAGGGCGTACGTGACGTCACAGACCCGTTCCAGGAAGTAGCGGTCGTGGCTGACCACGATCAACGTGCCCGGCCAGGAGTCGAGGTAGTCCTCGACCACGGTCAGGGTGTCGATGTCCAGGTCGTTGGTCGGCTCATCCAGCAGGAGCACGTTCGGCTCACCGACCAGCAGCCGCAACAGTTGCAGCCGCCGCCGCTCGCCGCCGGAGAGATCGCCGACCCGAGCCGTCAGCCGTTCGCCGGTGAAGCCGAAATCCTCCAGCAGGCTCGTCGCGGTCACTTCCCGCCCCGACGCGACCTGGGTGACCCGGCGCTCCCGAGTGATCAGGTCCAGGACCCGCTCGGCGGTCGGCTGCTCGACGACGGTCTGGGAAAGATGGCCGATCGCCAGGGTGCGGCCCCGCTTGATTCGACCGGAGTCGGGCTCCTGATCTCCGGTGAGCAGCCGCAGCAGGGTCGTCTTGCCGGTCCCGTTCACCCCGATCAGTCCGATCCGGTCGCCCGGCCCGATCGACCAACTCAGATCTTCGATCAGGGTCCGCCCGCCGAGCCGCACGCTCACTGCGGTCAGGTCGAAGACGTCCTTGCCCAACCGGGTGAGGGAGAACTGCTCCAACTCGAGCCGGTCTCGAGGCGGTGGCTCGTCCGCGATCAGCGTGTTGGCCGCTTCGATCCGGAACTTCGGCTTCGACGTCCGGGCGGGCGGGCCGCGGCGCAGCCAGGCCAGTTCCTTGCGCAGCAGGTTCTTACGTCTCGCGGCCACCTGCGCGGCCTGCCGGCCGCGTTCGGCGCGAGCGAGCACGTACGCGGCGTAGCCACCGTCGTAGGCGTCTACCACCCCATCGTGCACCTCCCAGACCCGCGAGCAGACCGCGTCCAGGAACCACCGGTCGTGGCTGACCACCAGCATCGCGGTGCCACGGTCCTGCAGTGCGCGCAGGTGCCGAGCGAGCCAGTCGACCGCCTCGACGTCAAGATGGTTCGTCGGCTCGTCGAGCACGAGCAGGTCATGGCCGCCGAGCATCAAGGCGACCAAGGCCGTCCGGCGTCGTTCGCCTCCGCTGAGCTTCTCCACCGCCGTGTCGAGGTCCACGGCACCGAGCAGGTGCTCGACCAGGGCTCGGGTCCAAGAGTCAGCCGCCCACACGTGGTCGGCCTCACCACCGACGATGACGTCGCGGACGGTCGCGTCGGCGGAGAAGTCGTCGGCTTGATGCAGATAGCCGATCGAGGCGGTCGCCGTCCGCACCACCCGGCCGGAGTCGGGTTCGTCCGCCCCGGTCAGGATGCGCAGCAACGTCGTCTTGCCGGACCCGTTGCGGCCGACCACGCCGACCACGTCACCGGCCGACACCCCGAGACTGATCTCGTCCAGCACCAGCCTGGTGCCGTACTGCACCGTCACCCGTTCTGCGTTCACCACGTTGGCCATCACCGGCTATTCCCTCCCACTGAGTCGGTTCAGGGCAAATCGGGGCCGGACAGGCGAATCGGGCGACTCAGGGCAGATCGCGGGCCCGTCGGCGGCTGACCAGACTACTGTCGGGCGACGTGGAGCAGGCGAGGACCGCTGAGACAACCGCTGGACCGGCAGCGGGTGAGCTGACCCCGCCGCTTCCGCCCGGTAGCCGGCTGTTGCACATCGGACTGATGAAGACGGGTACGTCCGCGCTGCAGCACGCCGCAGCCAGTCACCGGCGGGAACTGGCTGAGCACGGCGTCGTCTACCCCGGAGCGGGAATCAACCACCTGTATCCGGTGTGCGCGCTGATGGGACGTCGGCTGGGCTGGTCCGCCTCGGGGGCGACCGCGCCGGGCCAGCGCTGGTGGCGCGAGCTGATGGCCGAGATCGCCCACGCCGGTGACGACCGAGTACTGATCAGCCACGAGTTCGCCTCCGAGTGCGACGACGAGCAAGCGGCGCGTTTCGTGACCGAATTGGGTCCGCAGACGCATGTCGTGATCACCCTGCGCGGGTTCGCCACCCTGCTCGGCTCGAGCTGGCAGCAGTGGGTCAAAGCCGGGCGACGCAAGTCGTACGGCCGGTGGCTGAAGGAGGTGCTGGCCGGGGACTCCGAGAGCACCGTGGCCCGAGCCTTCTACCGCCGCCACGACCAGGCCGCGATCGTCCGGCGGTGGCTGAATCTCGTCGGATCCGAGCGGCTCATTCTCGTTGTCGGTGACCGGGAGCGGCCGACGTTGCTGCTCGACGCCTTCAGCGACCTGCTCGGGCTCCCTCGCGCCTATCTGCGGGACACTCCTGACCGGGGCGAGAACCGGTCCATGTCCTGGCCGGAGGCGGAGTTCCTGCGCCGGGTCAACACCCGTGTGTACGAGGCCGGGATCGACTGGCGCACCTACGAGGTGCTGATCCGGGACGGACTGATCGCTCGGACCTTGCGTGCCCGTCGCCCGGCCGAGCGGGAGACGCCGATGCTGTTACCACCTTGGGCGGAGGGTCCGGCCCTGGCCCGGGCTCAGGAATATCACGACGCGGTGGCCTCAGTCGGCTGCCCGGTGATCGGCGATCTTGACCGGCTGCTCGATCATCCGCGAGTGGGGAAGCTGCCCAGGCCCACGACGGTGCCGATCGACGTCGCCACCGAGGCCACGGCCGGTCTGCTGTCGGCCGCGCTGGGTCGGGGCGCGGAGTTCGACGTGACCGACCGACCGCTCCCACCGGAGCTACGGCGATTGGCCCGCTTCCAGCGCGGCCGCCGTTGGGTCGAGCTGAACGAGGCCAATCCGACCGCGTCGGCGGGTGACCTGTTCGGGGTGGCCCTGCTGCGCGCCGGCAAGCAGCTACGTCAGCGACTGCGGCGCTCGTGATGTCACCGCCCGAGCCGACGAGGGGTATGAGCAGCGCCACACCGTACCGCTACACCGCCGCGCTGGCCGCCGAGATCGAGGCGGTGTGGCAGGGGTACTGGGAGGACCATGGAACCTTCGAGGCTCCCAACCCGGTCGGCGATCTCGCCGCACCCAACGGATGCCTTCCGGCCGAGAAGACCTACCTGCTGGACATGTTCCCCTATCCCTCCGGCCAGGGGCTCCACGTGGGTCATCCGCTGGGCTACATCGGCACCGACGTCCTCGGCCGGTTTCTTCGGATGACCGGCCGCAACGTGCTCCACACGATCGGGTTCGACGCGTTCGGACTGCCGGCCGAGCAGCATGCGATCCGGACCGGCACGCACCCGGCGATCATCACGAACGCCAACATCGACCGCTACCGAGGCCAGCTGCGCCGACTCGGGTTGGGCCACGACCAGCGACGTAGCGTGGCCACCACCGATCCGACCTATCTCCGCTGGACCCAGTGGATCTTCACTCAGCTGTTCGAGTCGTTCTTCGACCGCGATGAGCAGCGGGCCAGACCCATCGCCGAGCTGGTGTCGGAGCTGTCGACCGGTGCCCGCCCGGTCCCGGAGGGGCGCGTCTGGGCCGATCTCAGTCGGGTAGAGCAAGCCGCGATCGTCGACGAGCACCGACTCGTCTACGTCGCCGAGGCGCCGGTCAACTGGTGTCCGGGACTCGGGACGGTGCTGTCCAACGAGGAGGTGACCGCCGACGGCCGGAGCGCGATCGGCAACTTCCCCATTTTCCGTCGCGACATGCGGCAGTGGATGATGCGGATCACCGCGTACGCGGACCGGCTGATCGACGACCTGGACCGGCTGGAGTGGCCGGAGTCGATCAAGCTCATGCAGCGCAACTGGATCGGCCGCTCGACCGGTGCGCGGTTGCGGTTCGCCGTAGCGAACTCGACCGCGGAGATCGAGGTCTACACCACCCGCCCCGACACGCTGTTCGGGGCGACCTATCTGGTGCTGGCGCCCGAGCATCCCTTGGCCGGCGACATCGTCAGCGACCGCTGGCCCGACGGGGTCGATCCGCGCTGGACGGCTGGTTGGGACACGCCACGGGCGGCCCTAGCCACGTACCGATCCGACGCGGCCCGGAAGTCCGACCTGGACCGGCAGGAGAACGACCTGGACCGGCAGGAGAACAAGGAGAAGTCCGGCGTCTTCCTGGGGCGCTGGGCGACCAACCCCGTCAACGGTGTCCAGGTGCCGATCTTCGTTGCCGACTACGTGCTGATGGGCTACGGGACCGGAGCGATCATGGCCGTTCCAGGACACGACGTCCGCGACTTCGAGTTCGCTGGTGCTTTCGGGCTGCCGGTGGTCCGCACGGTGCAGGCGCCGGTTAACGGTCCCCAAATCGAGGCGTACACCGGCGACGGATTGGTCATCAACTCAGCCAATGACGAGCTGTCCCTGAACGGGCTCACCGTGGCTGAGGCCAAGACCATGATCACCGCTTGGCTGACGGGGAAAGGGAGGGGGCGCGCCGAGACCCAGTACAAGCTGCGCGACTGGCTGTTTTCTCGCCAGCGCTACTGGGGCGAGCCGTTTCCGATCGTCTTCGACGCGGACGGCATCGCGCACAGCCTGCCGGACCGACTACTGCCGCTCACGCTGCCGGAACTGGAGGACTTCGCACCCGCCGAACTCGACCCCGATGATCGCAGCGCCGATCCGCTGTCGCCCCTGTCCAAGGCCACCGGCTGGTCGACGGTGCGGCTCGACCTCGGCGACGGGGCCCAGACCTATACCCGTGAGCTGAACGTGATGCCGCAGTGGGCCGGGTCGTGCTGGTACGAACTGCGCTACGTCGACCCGACTAACACTGAGACCTTCTGCGACCCGGTGAACGAGCGGTACTGGATGGGCAAGGACCCGGCCCGAGCTGGTGATCCGGGCGGTGTCGACCTCTACGTCGGCGGTGTCGAACATGCGGTGCTCCATCTCCTCTACGCCCGGTTCTGGCACAAGGTTCTGTTCGACCTGGGCCACGTCAGCAGTGAGGAGCCATATCGCAGACTCTTCAACCAGGGCTACATCCAGGCGTACGCCTACACCGACGATCGTGGCGTGTACGTTCCGGCGGCGGATGTCGTCGAGGACCCGCTCGGGGCGTTCACCTACCAGGGACGCCCCATCCGCCGTGAGTACGGGAAAATGGGCAAGTCACTCAACAACGTCGTCACCCCCGCGGAGATGTGCGAAGCCTACGGAGCCGACGTGTTCCGGCTGTACGAGATGTCGATGGGTCCGCTCGACGCGTCCCGACCCTGGCAGACCCGGGACGCGGTGGGCTCGCTGCGCTATCTGCAGCGGCTGTGGCGGATGATCGTCGACGAACAGACCGGCGACCTGCGGGTGAGCGAGATCGACCCCGACAACGAGACCCTCCGGCTGCTGCACACCACTATCGCGGGGGTCCGCACGGACTTCGTGCAGTTGGGCTACAACACCGCGATCGCGAAGCTGACCACCTTGGTCAACCATCTCACTCGGACCGGGGGCCGGGCGCCCCGCCAGGTCGTCGAGCCGCTGGTGCTGATGACCGCGCCGCTGGCCCCGCACATCGGGGAGGAGCTGTGGCGCCGGCTCGGGCATCCAGAGTCGCTGGCCCACGGTCCGTTCCCGGCGGCCGACGAGTCGCTACTCACCGCCGAAACGGTGCGCTATCCGATCCAGGTGAGCGGCAAGGTCCGGTCGCGGATCGAGGTGCCCGCCGATGCGGACGCCACCGCGGTCGAGGCGGCCGCCCTGGCTGATCCGAGGGTGGCCGAGCTACTGGCCGGTGCGGCGCCCCGCAAGGTCGTCGTGGTGCTGGGCCGGATGGTCTCGGTGGTGCCGTGAGGATCAGCGGCCGCGCATCGCCTGGCGTGCCCCCTTGACCTGCCGCGGGCTGGTCGGCATCGGCGAGCGCTTCCA
>JAKDLH010000100.1 GCA_030452945.1 Microlunatus sp.
CTAGTCACCACCGTTTGCGGCTGGTGACACGTTTCTTACCGGCACCCCCATTACTGTGAGCACCTCCCGACCGTGCGAGACGATCACGCGCCACCGGCGGGCGGCCGGAGGCGTTCGGAGAAGCCGGAGTAGCGCAGGACCTTGTTCGGGTCGGCGCGCACGGGCCGCAGCCGCTCGGCGGGCAGCCAATCTTGCACCAGACGACCGCCGGGGATGGATTCAACCGGTAACTCGACTTATTCGAACTGCGTGAATCCGCACGCAGGCCGCCCCTAACCGATGGCTACCGTCAGGTTCCTAAGTTGCGGATGTGGGTTCGGTCAATTGGTGGTCGTGGGCGTTCGGATGTGCTGCTGGGGTGAGCCGGACTGTGTCGAGGCGCGGTAGCCGCTTGCGGAGCAGGTCTGCGGCCTGGTGCTCGAGCTCGTGGAATTGACCGACGGGCATGGTTGGGTCGCTGCTGACGGTGGCTTCGACCAACAGCCGGTGTCCTGACCAACGCATCCGTAGGTCGTCGACGGTGTCGATTCCCGGCACTGACGCGACAGTGCTTTCGGCCTTCTCGACCAGCCCGGGGTCAACGCCGTCGAGCAGCCGGCGGCCGATGTCGCGGCTGGTGCCGATCAGCAGCACCACGATCGCGGCACTGATCACCAAACCGACGATCGGATCGGCCAGCGGGAAGCCAAGCCAGATGCCGATCACGCCGGCCACCACGGCGAGTGAGGTGAACCCGTCGGTGCGGGCATGAACACCGTCAGCGACCAGGGCCGCAGAGCCGATCCGGCGGCCGACCCGGATCCGATAGACCGCGACCAGCTCGTTGCCGGCGAAACCGATCAGCCCTGCGGCCAGTACCCAGCCAAGGTTGGTGACCGGCTGTGGCTCGAAGAACCGGCGGATCGACTCGACCCCGGCCACCACTGCGGAGAGGGCGATCATGGCCACGATGAACAGGCCGGCGAGGTCCTCGATACGGCCGAAGCCGTAGGTGTAGCGGCGCGACGCAGGCTGGCGACCGATGACGAACGCCACCCACAACGGCACCGCGGTCAACGCGTCGGAGAAGTTGTGGACAGTGTCGGCCAGCAAAGCGACCGAGCCGCTGATGATCACCACAACGACCTGCAGCAGCGCCGTCACGCCGAGGATTCCCAGGCTGATCTTGACCGCCCGGACTCCCTGCCGGCTGGCCTCGAGCGCATCGTCGACAGAGTCGGCCGCGTCGTGACTGTGAGGTACGAACAGCCCGTGCAGGAACCCTTTCAGCCCGCCTGGATGCTCATGGTGGCCGTGTTCATGATCACCGTGGTCGTGAGGGTCGCTTGTCGAGTGGTCGCTCATGCTGGGTCCGTCGTCGTGGTCTGGTGGTGGCGGGGCTGGCCGAGGGCGTGCTCGGCCTGGTGAATGGCGTCGGTGACCAGCTGGCCGGCGTGCTCGTTAGCCAACCGGTAGAACACCCGGGTGCCGTCCTGGCGGGCGGCGACGATCCGGGCCAGGCGGAGCTTCGCCAGATGCTGCGACACCGCGGCCGGGGCCTTGTCGACTGCGGCTGCGATCGTGTTGACCGGCAACTCACCCCCGCGCAGGGCGAGCACGATCCGCACCCTCGTGGGATCAGCCAGCATGCTGAACACCTCCACAGCCAGCTCGACGAACTGGGCATCGACCAGCTCACCCGTCGCGGCCGCCGGAACATGCTGCATATCTGCATCTATGCGCAGATAATAAGTTCTCGGTAGATGATGCTGCAACTGGACCCGAGGTGCCAGGCACCCACCTCAGAGTGGTGACCGAGGTCTAGCGCTGCTGGGGGTTACCTGCCGCCGCTGGGCGAGGAGGTAGGAGTCGGTGCCCAGTCCTGGTCGGGCGGGTGTGCGTGGCGGTCTCGGCTCGCCGCTTCTACCCCCGCAGACGCCACTGGCGCGACCTATTCGACTTGCGTAGATGGTGACCGTGTTCAAGACCGGACCAGGCGGGCGATGGCTTGGGAGGCTTCGGTGATTTTGGCTTCAGCCTCGGGTCCGCCAGTACGGGCGGCGTCGGCGACGCAGTGGCGGAGGTGGTCGTCCAGCAGACCGAGGGCAACGGTCTCCAGTGCGGAGGTCACTGCCGAAATCTGGGTGAGGATGTCGATGCAGTACTTCTCGTCGTCGATCATCCGGGAGATGCCCCGGGCTTGCCCTTCGACGCGTTTGAGTCGGTCGAGGTAGCGCTTCTTGTCGCTGATGTAGCCGTGAGGGGCATGCCCTGCACCATCGTCGGTGTCGGTGTCGGTGAGGGTGCCGGTTTCGGTGGTCACGGGAGAGATTCTTCCTGACTGGTGTCTGTCAGCGGTGGCTGACAGCGGCGCGGTCCGCGCCACGGGAGACGGACTGGTCGGTGCTGGCGGCGGCCGGGACGATGATGTCGGGTCGCAGGTCGAGTCGGCGAAGCAACTGCGCGTTGAGCGCTACCACGACGGTGGAGGCCGACATGAGCAGCGCACCCAAAGACATCGGCATCACGAAGCCGATCGGGGCGAGGACGCCGGCGGCCAGCGGCACCGAGATCAGGTTGTACCCGGCGGCCCACCACAGGTTCTGCTTCATCTTCCGGTAACTGGCCTGGGACAGCTCGATGACAGACAGCACCGAGCGGGGGTCGTCGCTGGCCAAGATGACCCCGGCGGAGGCGATGGCGACGTCGGTGCCGGCGCCGATGGCGATGCCGACGTCGGCCTGGGCCAGGGCTGGGGCGTCGTTGACGCCGTCGCCCACCATCGCAACCCGGCGTCCTTCGGTTTGAAGCTGCTTGACCTTGACGGCCTTGTCCTCTGGGCGGACACCGGCGAAGTAGCGGTCGACGCCGAGTTCGGCGGCGACCGAGGCGGCCACGGCTTCGGCGTCGCCGGTGATCATCACCACCTGCACCTTGCGAGCGTGCAGTGCCTGGACGGCGTCCCTCGATTCGGGTCGGATCTCGTCGGCGAGCTTCAGGGCGCCGACGACCTGGCCGTCGATGATCACGTGCAGGATGATCGCCCCGTCGGTGCGCCACGTATCGGCGACGGGAAGTTCCGCCGCCTCGTGCTCGCTCAGCAGGTTCGGTCCGCCGACTTGAACCCGGCGGCCGTCGACGGTGGCGGTCACCCCGACCGCGGGGGACGAGGTGAAGTCGGTGGCCGGCTGCAGCTGGAGGCTGCGGTGCTCGGCGGCAGCCACGATGGCGCGGGCCAACGGGTGTTCGGCGTCGGTTTCGGCGCTGGCCGCGAGGGAGAGGACCTCGTCCTCAGAGTCATGGCCGCTGGTTTGGATGGCGGTGACGGTCGGCTGGCCCTTGGTGAGGGTGCCGGTCTTGTCGAACAGCACGGTGTCGACGGTGCGCATCGACTCCAGGGCGAGCCGGTCCTTGATCAGCACGCCGCCGCGGGCTGCGCGTTCGGTGGCGATGGCCACGACCAGCGGGATCGCCAGGCCGAGGGCGTGGGGGCAGGCGATGACCAGCACGGTGATGGTGCGGACCACGGCGGCGTCGGGCAGCCCGAGCAAGGTCCACACGATCGCGGTGATGACCCCGGCGATCAGGGCGAACCAGAACAGCCAGGCGGCGGCCCGGTCGGCGATCCGCTGTGCCCTCGAGGTTGAGTTCTGGGCGTCGGTGACCAGGCGTTGGATGCCGGCCAGGGCGGTGTCGTCGCCGACGGCGGTGATCTGGACCCGCAGGCCGGAGTCGGTGGCCACGGTGCCGGCGACGACGGTGTCCCCTTCGCTGCGGCGGACCGGTCGGGACTCCCCGGTGATCATCGACTCGTCCATGCTGGCCGAGCCGGTGCGGATGCGGCCGTCGGCGGGAACCCGGGCCCCGGGCCGGACCACGACCACATCACCCAGTTCCAGGTCGCCAGGAGCCACCAGCTCGACCTCTTCACCCACCACCCGCTCGGCCTGGTCAGGGAGCAGTGCGGCCAGGGAGTCCAGGGCGGAGGTGGTCTGGGCCAGGGACCGCATCTCGATCCAGTGGCCGAGCAGCATGATCACGATCAGCAGCGCCAGCTCCCACCAGAAGTCGAGCCCATGGTCGACGATGCCCAGACTGGCGGCCCAGGAGGCGATGAAGGCCACCGTGATGGCCAAGGCGATGAGCAGCATCATCCCCGGCTGCCGGCGACGGAGCTCATCGACTGCTCCGGTCAGGAACGGACGGCCACCCCACACGTACATGACGGTGCCGAGCAGCGGCGAGATCCAGCCCACCCAGCTGACCGCAGGCAGGCTGTAGCTCAGCAGCATCGAGAACATGCCGGAGAACACGATCACGGGCACCGCCAGGACCAGCATTATCCAGAACAGACGCCGGAACTGACCGACGTGGTCCCCGTGCCCGCCGTGCCCGTGCCCGCCATGCCCAGCGTGGCTGTCGTGCCCGCTGTGCTCAACGGGGGTGCCGGCGCCCTGGTCGCGGTGGTGGTCGGGGGGATCGGCGTGATGATGCCCGTCGGTTGGGTGGTCGGCGTGCTGGTGGACGGAATCATTCATGGGGTCATCTCAGGGTGGGATGGGACGCGCTGGCGGCAGGTGCGGAGGTCGCTACGGTGCGTTCACGAGCGAGTCGCCGTATAGCCGGCCTCGTCGACCGCGGTGAGGACCTGCTCGTCGGGGATGGGTGCGGTGCTGGTGACGAGCAGGCGGCCGGTCGAGGCATTCACATCGACGGACTCCACGCCCGGGAGCTGGCCGACTTCCTCCGACACGGCGTGCTCGCAGTGGGAGCAGGTCATCCCGGCTACCTGGAACTCGGTGGTCGTCATCGTCTTCTCCTCGCGGTTGGTTGTACCCCTGGGGGGTATCCTGTGTCTGGGGAACGACGGTACCCCCCGGTGGTATTCCGATCAATGCTGGGTACGGTGAACAGGTGGAGTGGATCAGGGCCGCCTTCGGCGCCCGACAGCGGCTATGGCTGCTGCTCGGGGTGCTCGCTGTCGCGTTGAGCCTGCTCGCCATGCACCAGTTGTCGAGCAACCACACCGCCGCCGGCCCGCCGGCAGCAGCGGTGTCTGTTGCCACTGATGCCGCGCATCTGACGCTGTCGTCCGGGGCGCATGCCGACACGCCTGCGGCCGACGCCGGTGGGACCGACCACGCGCACCTGACCGTCGCCTCCGGGGACGGCCATCCGGCCTCCGAGGACGGAGGCTGTCCTGGCTGCGCCGATCACTCGGCGATGGCACTGACCTGTCTCGCCGCGCTGGTGCTGCTGATCGGCGGGTGGATGCTGTCCCGGCCTCGCCTGGGGCGTGGGCTGTGGTTCCGGCGGGCGGTGCCGCTGCTGATGGTCGACCGTCGTTCCTGGGTACCTCGGCCGCGGAGTCTGGCCGAGCTGGCGATCAGCCGGACCTGACCGAACGGTGCCACCTGCCGCCGCTGAGAAGCCGATCAGGCTTCGGCCGCGCTGGAGGTCGGCACCCTCGCGTCGTGTCCCGTCTCATACCGCATCAGCCACCCAGAAAGACGTTGCCTGTCATGCCTGTCAACCCTTCCAAGATCCTTCGCCGCACCCTGCCCGCAGCCGCCGTTGCCGTGGTGATCGGCCTCACCGGCTGCTCTTCCAACGACATGTCGAACATGCCGGGCATGGACCACGGCTCCGCCAGCGCCCCGGCCTCGACCGCACCGTCAGCGACCCCGGCCGCTGGTCCGCACAACGACGCCGACGTCATGTTCGCGGCGATGATGATCCCTCACCACCAGCAAGCCATCGAGATGGCCGACCTGGTCCTGGCCAAGGACGGCATCAACACCGAGGTCACCGACCTGGCCTCCCAGATCAAAGCCGCCCAAGGCCCTGAGATCACCCAGATGAGCGGCTGGCTCACCGGATGGGGCATGAGTCCGAGCTCGTCGATGCCGATGGACCACGACATGGGCGGCGGCATGATGAGCCAAGCCGACATGGACGACCTCGAGAAAGCCACCGGCGACGAGGCCGCCCGCCTGTTCCTCGCCGGGATGATCGAGCACCACAACGGCGCCATCACCATGGCTCAACAAGAAGTCGCCAACGGCCAGAACCCGGATGCCAAGCAGCTCGCCCAAGACATCATCGACGCCCAGAAGGCCGAGATCGTCACCATGAACCGGCTGCTCGACCAACTCTGACCCGTTCCAGCCCACCGGCCCGCGCGGTCGGTGGGCTAGGCCACGTCCCGTGGCCTACCGCCACTCGAGACCATCCATACCGGAGGACCCACGTCCGCCATCCCACAGCTGCTCGACACCCCCACCGATCTGCGCCACCACCGCTCGCGTGCTGTCCCGACAAGCCAGCTAGGACGCCAGCCTCACCCGCGCCTGCTGGCCTGCATCACCGCATGCCGGGCCGGGCACGTCCGCCACTACACCTGACGTTCCGCAATGTAGGAGCCCCAGGTGCCGCCAGACAGCTCGCGCCAGCGGACCGCGGCACCGATCGTTAAGCCGAGGAGGTCGGCAAGGACGACGGGTGGGACCTCGCGAGCGAGGGTGATGAGTGCGGTGTTCCGGGTGCTGCGCACCGCGACGACGCCAAGGGCCGCGAGCCGTCGGCGCAGGGATTCAGCACCGGCTGGCCTGGTCGAGGGCCGGCCAGGGAACAGCCAGGTGGGCGATTGCGTGAAGCCTTTGCTGATGCCGGGCGGGATCGACGTGAGACGGTCTGCGACCGCCTCCCGTGCGAGATCGGCGATCCGTGGAGGCAACTCGAGGGGGGTGTCGCCGAGCCTCAGGGTGACTGTCTCGGTGCGCAGGTCCACGTCGGTGAGCCGCAGCTGACAGATTCTGCTCAGCGGCTGACCGTAGAGGAGCACGAGGCAGCCGGCCAGGCGATCGCACGCTGCCACGTTGTCGTCGTGCAGCAGGCCCCTCAGGAGGTGCATCTGGTGGGCGGCTGGTGCCAGATCACGGGGTGGCCAGTTTTGTCTCGCGGCAACCTCGATCGCGGGCAGTAGGTGGCGGCGGCTGGCCCAGCGCAGGAACACGGCCAACACGTTGCGGTAGCTGGGGTTGTCGATCAGCCATCGGTCGACGGCCGTTTGGGTCACTGCCTGAGCTGGAAAGTTCTGGCTGCGAATCCAAGCCAGGAAGCGAGCCGCCGCCACGACGTTGCCCAAAGCTGGTGGTGCGACCGCCTGACTGGGTCGTCCGGCGCTGACCCGTGACCTGGCGGTGGCGAGGACCCGCCACGTGGCGTACTGCTGGATGATCGATGTGTCATCGGGATGGCAGGTCTCCAGCACGGCAGCGATGCTGCGTTCGAGGCGGCTGAGATGCTCGTCGCGGTCGGGCAGCGCTCCGCTGTCGACCAGGAGCTGGCGAAGGAACTCCACGGAGGTGGCGCGGCCGCGGGCCCCGCCGGCGGCAGCGTCGAGCGATTCGTGATGAATTGGCACCCGGGCGTGAAGCATGTCGAGCAAGACTGTTCGGCCTGCTGTGCTGCGGGACTTGCCAAGCCAGTCGAGTGCTCTGCGTGGGTCGCCAGCCTGGGTCAGCGCCAGAAGGAACCCCGACAGCTGGTCGACACGTGCCGGATCGGCACCCTCGCCCAGCTGGTCGACCTTGCGGAGGAGCTGGCACCGGACGCAACCATGTGGCCCGATCCGGAAGGCGAATCGGTCGTCGCCGCAGCATTCGCAGTGTAGGGGTTCCGGGCTGCTGCAGAGCGTGCAGCCCGGATCGGGGTCCAGATAGGCCCGCGGGTAGCGGCATTGTGCACAGATGCGGTGCGGGCGGCGAGCGCAGGCTCGGCAGAGCGCTTCCCCACTGACGCGCGCGTTCACCCGTCGCGGGCGGTGGCAGCGGGCGCAGAGCTCAGTCGGATACGTCCGACATCGTTGACACACCGGCAATCCCGATCGGCGGCCAGGACACCGCCGTCCGCAGGCGTGGCACGTCGTCTCCTGGCTGCGGAGCCAGCACTTGTTGCAGAGTGGACGACCATCGGCCAGCCGCGCCTGCGGGGGCCATGGCAGGCCGCAGCTGCTGCACGTCTCCACACTCAGGAGTCGTGCACAGAGCTGACAGACCATTCCGCCGCCCTCGAGGCGACGGGTGAGGTCCCTGATCCTTCGGCACAACTTGCAGTGCGGTCGACGAATGCGCGTCGACCCCGCTTCGACGAGCATCTTGATCATCTGTTGGGTGGAGGTTCGGCACTCGGAGTCACCTGACGTCAAGCGTTCGGGTCTGGCGTAGAGATCGGCCGCGATCCCGCCACGTCGATACGGAGTTGGCGCTAGGCGATCCAAGATCTCGACGACCACAGCCTCCGGCAGATCTGGGTCGGCAGCGACGACCGCATCGAGAATCCATCGCGTGCGGACCTGATGATTTTCCTCTGAGGTTCCCCGCAGCCGGGGCGGCCTCACAGCCCTAGTCCGGACGGACAACCTGGATCCGCGTTGGCCGACGTGGCGATTCCACCGCGCTCTCGGCGGCACCACGCCGGCTGCGGGCGCGGGCCTTGACTGAGGTGGTGACCACGGTGGGTTCGATTAGGTCATTCGGTGTGCAGTCCAGCCCATCGCAGACGGCGGCCAGGACCCGCATGTTCAGCCGTTCCGGAGGCTGGGCGACCAGCCGATAAATCTGCGCCACCGACAGCTCGACCCCCCGTTCGGCCAAGAGGGGCTGAAGATCACTGGTGGAGAACAGGCCCTTGGCGGCCATCACCTGCCGCAGCCGCCACTCGTAGCCAACCTCTCGCTGCTTCACGTCTTCTCTCCCATCAGCCGATCAAGTGCGGTCCGCAACGTGCGGTTCTTGAAGTCACCCGACACGCCTGTGTAGAGACCGGTCGTCGACCCCCACCGATGGCCAACCTGCTGTTGCACGAAGAACGGATCCCAGCCGTCCTCCACCAGATGCGTCACATACGAGTGCCGCAAGCAATGTGGATGCAACGCCGCGGGCAGCCCCAGGTCATCACGCCAGGTGGCGAACCGCCGGGTCAGATAGTCCACCGACACACGACCACCACGCTCCGTCGGCCACAACGCCGGCCCACTCTGCCCCGGGTAGTCCGGCCGGACCAGCTCGAGGTACTCCGCCAAGACCACCGACGACCACGGCCATACCGCGAGCACCGACCGGCGTCGCGGTGGGCTGCCGCGCATCGCCTTCCCATAGCGAACCTGGCAGATGCCGAACTCGGCGAACTCCGGCGCCTTGCTGTTGCGACAGAAGTCAGTCACATCCAGCATCGCCGCTTCCCGCCGGCGCAGCCCGAACGCATAGATGATCTTCAGCCAACTCGCATCCCGCCAGGCAGCTAGCCATCCCTTCCGACCCGACCGGCGAGCAAGCTGAACTTGATCGTCAGCATGATCGAACAGGCGTTGGATCTCTTCCCGAGTCAACGGGCGCACTCCTGGCCTGGCCTCCTGGTCGATCAGATGCGGCAGCGTGTTCCACTCGTGGCACACCTGCACCGGGTGAGTCCCGAACAGGTCCAGACACCGCTCTGCCCAGCGGTAGCGCGGATCGACCAAGTAGTCGCAGAACAAGCGCAGACCGCCGTGGTAGGTGCGGAGCGTCGACTTACTCACCCGGCGTCCCTGAAGCAGTTCGGCCGACCACTCATCAAGATCAGCAGATGACCATTGCCAGGGATACTCCCCGGTGAACAGCATGAAGCGTCGCACCGTGCCGAGTCGGGGCTCGATCGTCGCCGGCGACAAGCCCCGCGACCTCATCTGAGCCGCCCAGCCCCACAGCATCGCCTCCCATGCAGCATCCTGCGGATGCAAGTGCGACACCGACACAGGAACCAGGGACAACGCCGACAACGGCGGTCCATCACCAGCCTCCACGACGCATCCTCCGACTCAGAACTAGATGAGCGAATCATTCACCTGATGCGAACGGAACGTCAAGACCCCTAGTCAGAGCTACCTGGCACCGGATAGCATGAGGAGCCTCGCCTGGCTCCAAGAACCGGCCTAGATCACGCTCATGCAAGATGCGAAACAGCGCGAATGCTCACCTGCTGCAATAAGCCGGGATTG
>JAKDLH010000007.1 GCA_030452945.1 Microlunatus sp.
ACAGTGTGCTCATCGCGGCCTTGACCAGAGGGCTGGTCGAGACCGCGGCCCGCAACTGGCACGCCGGAGCACCGCCACCCCCAACCGACGCCACCCTGCTGCGCCTGGCCACCTGGCGCGCGGGGCGCTCCGGGCTAGGCGACCAGCTGCTCGATCCGGTCCGCGCGACCCCGTCGCCCGCCAAGAAGGTGATCGCGAATCTGGTCGAGCACGTCGCCGACGCGCTCCGAGACGCCGGCGACGACACGATCGTCGCTGAACTCCTGGCTGCGCTGTTCTCTCGGGGTACTGGTGCGTCCCGGCAGCGGGCTTGGACCGAAGAATCCAGTGACCTGGGAGCGATGGTGCTCCGGATGGCCGACGTGACCAACCCCTGATTACTGACCGTGAGGAGAGAAGAGAGATGACCCGAGTTCTGGTGACAGGGGCGTCCGGCTTCGTCGGATCCCATTTGTGTCCCGCCCTGATCGACGCCGGCCACGACGTGGTGGCGATGACCCGGCACCCCGACGACTACGAGGGCGTGGGTCAACCGGTGTACGGGGATGTGGCCGAGCCCGACTCACTCCGCGCCGCGCTGGCCGCGGTTGACGCCGCGTACTACCTGGTGCACTCGCTCGCCGACGACGACTTCGAGCGTAAAGACGCCGAGGCCGCCCGGGCCTTCAGTGCCGCGGCCGCCGAGGCCGGCCTGGAGCGGATCGTCTACCTCGGCGGTCTGGGAAGTTCCGACGAGGAGCTGTCACCGCATCTGCGTTCGCGGCGGGAGGTCGAGCACCTGCTCGCTGCCGACGGGGTGCCGGTCACCGTCTTGCGGGCAGCCATCGTGATCGGCCACGGCGGTATCTCCTGGGAGATCACCCGTCAGCTCGTGGGGCACCTGCCGGCCATGGTCGGACCGCGGTGGGTGACGACGAAGACCCAGCCGATCGCCCTCGACGACGTGATCCGCTATCTGGTCGGCGTGCTGGAACCCGTGGAGGCGCGGGGGCAGACCTTCGACGTCGGTGGTCCGGAGGTGCTGACGTACGCGGAGATGATGCAGCGCGTGGCCCGCCAGCATCACCGCCGGCCGTTGCCAATCCTGATCGTGCCGCTGCTCACCCCGCGGCTGTCGTCCCATTGGCTGGCCCTCGTCACCGATGTCGACACCGCCACGGCTCGCAACCTGGTCGACTCGATGAGCACCGAGGTGACCGTGTCAGAGAACTCCATCCGCGACATCGTGCCCGGGGAGCCGCTCGGCTACGACGAGGCGATCCGCCGCGCTCGAGCCGCGCGTGAGGCCGAACATGAGCGAGCCTGAGCCGCCGTTCGAAGACCAAGCCGTCGAGAACGAGCCCGTCAGGGAGCGACCGACCCGCCGCCGGTGGGGGGGCCGAGCGGCCAAGGTCGTCCGTCCGATCCTGGTCGACCGGGTGACCCGAGACCATCAGCAGTCCGACGCGGAGTTCAAGCGCCGCCGGATCGTCGTCGCCATCACGCTGGTTGTCGGCGCCACCTTGCTGGGCCTGTCGTTCTCCACCGAGCAGGGAGAGCAAGCCTTTTATCCACTGACCATCGGGTTGGCTGCGACCTGGGTCATCGGGAGTTTGGTCTCCGGACCGCTGCACCTGGGCCACATCAAGTTCGGCGGGGCGCTTCGCCGGCCGATCATCTCCCCGATCTTGGTTGGACTGCTGCTCGCCGGCATCTTCGCCGGCGGTGGCCTGGTTTTCCGGATGGTCCCCTTCTTGAGCAGACTCGCCGAAGACGTCATCGGCTATGCCCGGTACGGGATTCTGCCGGTGGTGCTGGTCATCACCATCATGAACGGCATCGCCGAGGAGCTGTTCTTCCGCGGCGCGCTGTTCGCCGGCATCGGCGTACGCCACCCGGTCGTCATCTCGACGGTGCTCTACACGCTGGTGACCGTCGGCTCGGGCAATGTGGTGCTGGTGTTCGCGGCAGCATTGTTGGGCACCGTCGTCGCGCTGGAGCGCCGGGCCAGCGGCGGGGTGCTCGGGCCAATCCTCACCCACATCACCTGGTCCACGACGATGCTGTTCGTGCTGCCGATCATCTTCTGAGGCTGAACCGGATCTTCTCCGGCTGATCCGGGGCCAGAACGCGACCCGTGCGGGATGTCAAGGGCCGATCGCATCTATCCAGGCCAGGTCTGCGGCGGTATTCTTTACGTACTCGACCTCGATTCACTCGGGGGTCGAACCACGGCGGTGATCCGGCCCGACGAAACTCGTAAGACCACCCCCAGGTCCCCCACATCGAGACCTCGTCTGGCTGAGTTACCCGGCATCGGGCTGGATCGCCCCGTCAAGCCGAGCGAGCGAAGATACTGCCACTCGACAGTGCCGAGCCGCCGCGCTCACACCCCGCGGTAGGTTCCCGCCCTACTCTGTGCAGCGAGGCCGAGATGGGCGGAGGACCCTTCGCGACCGCCCGTTGCCCCTCGCCGCTTCGGCCCGACACGGGTCGGTCGGTGGTCAGATGGTGGTCGGTCTCAGTCCTAGTAGTGCAGGGTCACCTTGGATTCGGCGTGCCGGTTCACCTCCAAGGCGGTGTACCACTGGCGTTTCTTGCCGAAGTTGAGGTACAGGTCGAACTGGTCGGAGTAATGCGGCGCTTTCGTCCCGGCCGGGTTGATGAAGCCGCTCTGGCCTGGGGCGACGACATCCCACTGCCGAAGCCGGCGGTCCGAGGCCACGACCAGGTTGTTCTCGGTGCCGCGGTTCATGAAGGCCGGCCCTTTGAGCTGCTCACTCGGTGAGGCCGATGGCACCCCCAAGTACGACGTGGTCGTGAACCAGTGCGGCGCCACAGGCGCATGCCAGGCCGCCGGGCCGCCGCCGTACTCGGCGGCCAGCGTGTCGTAGGTTTGGGTGAGGCCTTGCCGGACCACCTTCTGGGCATTCTTCCCATTGAGCAGGTCAACTGTCTGCGGCACCCCAGCCCGCTTGCCCAGCAGCGCGTTGTAGACCAGCTTGGTCCCTTGCTGAATGTTCTGTGATCCTGGGGAGGGTGGCGTGGTCGACGGGTAGCCGGCCGTGCTGTACGGGGCGTAAACGTTGGGTGGGAGGTCGTCGCTAAGCACGATCCGTTCCATGGTCTCGATCCAGGTGCGCATCGCGGCCGTGCCGGGGCTGTCGTAGTGGCCGTCCCGGTCGAGGTCGTTGTTGGTCTGGTCCCATCTGGTGAGCGCGGCGGCGGCCTTGGCGGCCTTGCTGTTGGCCGGTAGCCCTTTTGCCGCTTTGGCGATGATGGGGACGAAGTAGCCGGCGTTGACGTCGGCGTAGGAGGCGTCGCGCATGATCTGCCACAGTTGACCGGAGTTGATGCTCGGCGCGGCGCGGAGCCGGTCTTGGAGCAAGGTGACCCGATCGGCTGCCCCCCAGGGGATGAAATCGGAATTCGGGAAGTTCGTGATCGGTGAGTTGTTCCAGTTGGCCAGCCAGCCGTCCTTGGGGTTGAGGATGTGCGGGTTCCCGGTGCGGGCCGGCTGGATGCCCTGCCATTCCATGTTCCCGATGCCGCTGGCCGGCAGCCGCCGATCCTGGTTGTCGGGGCGTTGCGGGAAGTGCCCGGCGGCGAAGTAGCCGATGTTGCCGCGGCGGTCGGTGTAGTAGAGGTTGATGCTGATCGGCAGGGCCGCGGCCTGTGTCTTCCACTGCTTCCAGTTCTGCGCTTTGGTGGAGTCCATCCAGGTGAACAGCACCGCCAGCTCGTGCCCAGCCCAGGAACGCTTCTTGGAGTAGGCCACCCCCTGCTTCTCATCGGTGGACTTCACCAGCCCGTGGACGGTGGACAGCACCCGGATCTGGCGCGCCGCGCCGTCTTTGACCTCGATCGTCTCGGTCCGCACCTCCATGTCGCGGTACCGGCCCTGGTACTTGTATTGCAGCGGGTCGGCCGGGTTCAGGATCTCTTGGTAGTAGTCGACGGTGTCACCGTTGCCGGCCGTGGCCCCCCAGGCGATCCGCTGGTTGTGGCCGAACAGGACGACCGGGTACGCGAACGGAGTGTTGCCGACAAGGTCGAAGCCGGCGCCGTGAAGACCGACACCATAGACGTAGGAGGGATTGACGAACCCGAACTGTGGCCCGTTCAGCAGGAGAGCCTTGGCCCCGGACGCCTTCTTCTTCCCGACCAGCATCATGTTGGAGAACTCGTGGTCGCCGGTGGCGCCGGGCAGCTGGCGAACACTCCTGTCCTTCGTCACCTGTTGGGCCGCGGCGACACCGGAGGTGCCCCTCACCAGCCCGTTGGGGGCCTTCGACGGACTCTCGAGACCGGCGCTGCTCCCGCGCGGCGGCCAGCTCCGCCCGGTGATGGTCGCCGGCGCCAGCGGGTCGACCTTGTACTTGATCTGGTTGAACAGGGCCATGCCCTTCTTCTGACCGTACGTCACCTGAAGCTGCTGCAACGCCGCAAGATTCTGCAACTCAGACGAATAGTCTGAAAAGCGGATGTCCATCGTGCCGACGGTGACCATCGCCACATCGATCGCGGTCCACTTGGTGGGCTGAAACCCGAAGTCGAGGTATTGCTTGGGCAGCAGGGTGTCGGGTTTCTTGGTGACCTTGCCCAGCCACGCGTTGACCCCGGCGGCGTACCCGTCGAGCACGTCTCGTTGAGGCTTCGGCAGCGCGGCGTACTGGGCCCGAATTGAGGCGGGGTCGTAGTCGGACCGGACCGAGGTGTCGAAATCGACATAGTCGCTGCCGAGCACCTCGCTGACCGTGCCCTTCGCGCCACGCCGCGTCATGTCGAGTTGGAACAAGCGGTCCTGAGCGGCGGCATAACCGTATCCGTAGAACAGCCCGAAAGTAGTTTTGGAGTAGATGTGGGGGGTGCCCCAAGTGTCGCGTTTGATCGTCACCGACCCTGAACCAGACGACAGCGTCGATCCGGATCCATCCGGGGACTCATCGCCCTTCACCGGGTCCCCCGCAGCTGGGGAGACGAACACGGCCAGCGCCACCGGAACCGCCAGAGCCAAAGCCAGGACTCTTTTGACCGTCAGTTTCCTACGAGATCTCATGAGTCCTCAGCCTTCCGCGGCGCCGCCGCGACGAAGATTTCTTCACAGGTGATCGGATAGCTGGACACGCTAGGCTCCCCGCAGCTCCTCGTCAATGGGCTCTTCAGCATCAAGTGAAGTCGAGGCCTGAACGGGCTGGGACGAGCCCATCTGCAGCTGGGTCAACTGAGGGGATCGTGCGTGAGAACCCCCACATGCACCGCCAGGTCGTGAAAATCCCAGCCCGCGCACATCGTCGGCGCCGCCGCGTCCACGGCGTCCGGCGCGTCGCACAGATCCAACCGCTGGCGATCCCGCAGTCTGGCGCTTACCGCGCCGTTCTTCGCGGACGAATCCCGACCAACACGCCGGCCGCCAGGGCGGCGATGAGCAATCCTTGCCCACCGGCCCAGACGACCGTCCGGCCCGGACGCCTGTGGCCCATCACTGCACCGGCCTCCTTGGCCGACATCACCGACCCGAGTCCGAGGAAGGACATGGCCGACCCGATGCTGAGCGAGCTACCCAGGCTGAACGCCGAGAACGCGGACCCGATCGAGCCAATCGAGCCGACGCTGCCGACCGAGGCGATCGACAGGGTCGAGCCCCGGCTGCCGATGCTCAGGACCGAGTCCTCCGAAGCGATAGACCATTTCGACGATGCCATCACCCCATCATGCCGTCCGGGTCGGATATGACATCGGTAGCCTGAAACCGTGGTCTCATCCGGCAGCGACCAGACCGTGACCGTCGACGGCCACCCGATCAAGCTCACCAACCTGGACAAGGTCCTGTATCCGGCGACCGGCACCACCAAGGCCGACGTGATCGCCTACTACGCCGAGATCGCCCCCGTCATCCTGCCGCATCTGATCGATCGGCCCGCGACCCGGAAGCGTTGGCCCGACGGGGTCGGGGACGGCACCGACGCCCCGACCGTGTTCTTCAACAAGGATCTGGCCAAGGGCACCCCGGACTGGGTGGCCCGGTTCAAGATCATCCACCGCGACCACGACAACTACTACCCGGCGGTCAACGACCTCGCCACGCTGACCTGGCTCGGCCAGCTGGCCGCGCTGGAGATCCACGTTCCGCAGTGGCGGTTCGCCCGGAGCGGTCAGCCTCGCAACCCGGATCGGCTGGTCCTTGACCTCGATCCGGGCGAGGGGGTGACTCTCGGCGACTGCGCCCAGGTCGCCTGCTGGGCGGAGGAGATCCTGTCCGACATCGGTCACCGGCCGGTGCCGGTCACCAGCGGGAGCAAAGGCATCCACCTGTACGCCCCGTTGGACGGCACGCTCAACTCCGAACAGGCCACCGAGGTCGCGCGGGAGCTGGCCCGGGCGTTGGAAGCCGACCATCCCGACGTCGTCACCGCGACGATGAAGCGGTCCCTGCGCGGCGGCAAGGTGTTCATCGACTGGAGCCAGAACA
This sequence comes from Microlunatus sp., assembly GCA_030452945.1. Lineage (GTDB taxonomy): Bacteria > Actinomycetota > Actinomycetes > Propionibacteriales > Propionibacteriaceae > Microlunatus. The sequence goes on from JAKDLH010000007.1 coordinate 6,452, forward strand.
ACGGGGCCAAGACCACGGTGTCGCCCTACTCCCTGCGCGGCCGGGAACGCCCCACCGTCGCCGCGCCGCGCAGCTGGGAGGAGCTCGCCGAGCCGGATCTGGATCAGCTCGAATACGAGGAGGTGCTGCGCCGGGTCGCCGACCGAGCCGATCCGCTGGCCGGCCTGGCCGACACCACCGCCCAGTCGGCCGATCGGCTCAGCACCTACCGCGGCATGCGTGACCCGACCAAGACCCCCGAGCCGGTGCCCGCGACCCCGCCCTCCCGCGAGCCGCGCCCGCCGACGGCCGCGGGCGACCCCTTCGTCATTCAACAGCACCACGCTCGGCGATTGCACTACGACTTCCGGCTCGAGCACGATGGCGTGCTGGTCAGCTGGGCGGTGCCCAAAGGCCCACCGACCGAGGTCGCCGAGAACCGCCTCGCAGTGCAGACCGAGGATCATCCGCTGGAATACGCGACGTTCGCCGGCACCATCCCGCGCGGCGAGTACGGCGGCGGCTCGGTCGCCATCTGGGACTCCGGCACCTACGAGCTGCACAAGTGGCGCGACGGGAAGGAGGTCATCGTCACCCTGCACGGACGACCCGACGGAGGCCTCGGCGGACAGCGACGATCGTACGCGTTGATCCACACCGGCGGCCGCGGCCAGCCGGAGAAGAACTGGCTGATGCACCTGATGAAGGAGAAGCCGGCGTACGGGCCGACCGGCCGGAGCGGCCGCGACGACCTCCCCTTCCCGGACCAGGTCCAGCCGATGCTGGCCACGCCCTCCAGCGAGGATGAGATCGCGGCCGCCCAGGACGACTACGCCTACGAGATGAAGTGGGACGGCGTCCGGTCGATCGTCTACCTGGCCGCCGGTGGCGCGAGGCTCCTCAGCCGCCGCGGCCGGGACGACACCGCCGCCTACCCCGACATCGTGGAGGCGCTCACCCAGGTCGGGGTCGGGACCGCCGTGCTGGACGGCGAGATCGTGGTGGCCGACGAATCCGGTCGACCGCGCTTCGGGCTGCTGCAGAACCGGATCAACCTGACCAGGCCGGCCGACATCACCCGGGCCGCCGCCACCTGGCCCGCCCAGTTGATGGTGTTCGACATCCTCGAGCTCGACGGCCGGTCGCTGGTGCGGGAGCCGTACGAGCGGCGTCGCGAGATCCTCGTCCAGACGATCTCCGGCGTGGTCGGCGGCCGGGTCCAGGTGCCGCCGATCTTCGAGGGTGATCTGCACGCTGCCCTGCAGACCAGCCGCGCCCTGCAACTGGAGGGCGTCGTGGCCAAGCGGCTCGGCTCGGTCTATCAACCCGGACGGCGGGGACGGACCTGGCTCAAGATCAAACTGCATCACGATCAGGAGGTCGTGATCGGCGGTTGGCGTCCCGGCCAAGGTCGTCGAGACGGCGGAATCGGGTCATTGCTGGTCGGCGTCCCCTCCCCGGAGGGTCTGCGTTACCTCGGGCGAGTCGGCTCCGGATTGAACGAGCGCCAGCTGAGGCAGCTGGCGAGTCTGCTCGAACCGCTGTCTCGCCACGTCAGCCCACTGACCGAGGTCCCCCGCGAAGATGCTCGCGACGCGCACTGGGTCGAACCGAAGCTGGTCGGCGAGGTCACCTACGGCGAACTGACCGGGCAGGGACGACTACGCCATCCGGTGTGGAAGGGGCTCCGTCCGGACAAGACGCCCGACGACGTCAGCTGGGAGGGCTGACCGAACCCAGACTCAGCCCACGGTGGTCGGCCAGCCGTTCCGCCTGCTCGGTGAGCCGCTGCCGGGAGACCGCCCGAGAGCGCCATTGCTCGACCTCCAGGTCGAGCTTCTTGCCCTTGGCCCGGGGCCGCCACGAGCCGGCGATCTCGCCGTCGACCAGCAGCGACCCCGGCCGACCCAGCATCGGCCACAGCTGCTTGCGGTGAGCGGTATCCGGCACCAGCAGCTCGCGGTCCTTGCCTTGCGCCAGCAGGTCGTAGGGTCCGAGCAGCCGGACCACCGGCTCCGGTTCGGCGACCTCCCCGACCAGCCACTTCCGCTTGCCGTCGACCCTGACCTCGATCGCGTCGTCCGGCCAGTGCGCTTTGATCACAGTGGCGGTGGTGTCCAGGAAGCCCGCCACGTCGGCCGGGGTGGCCGGGCCGAGCAGCCGCAGATACCCGCGGATCGGCTGCAAATGCTTCGGGGCGGAGTCCGGGTCTGACGCGGGTCCGGCCGGTCGCTGTGGCCACCCGGGGATCCGGCGCAGCACCGGCGGCGAGGTCGCCGGCTCGATCTCCAGACCGCCGAACAGTGCCGCCATCCGAAACAGCGACTCCGGAACGTGAGTGGCGTGGCACGGTCGACACCATGCACCGTAGGCCGCGGGCAGCTGCTCGGTCACCGCGGCGGACAGCTCCCCCTTTGCGGTCGGTTTGCCCACCCGTCGGCGCATGACCTTGGCGACCTCTGCGACTGCCGCCTCCGCGTCGACGCCTTGCGTGGCCAGGTGCTTCGCTGCACCGACCATCCGTCGACCGGCGTCGTCGTCGTCGAACGGCGAGGTCGCCTTCATCACGTCGGCGATCTCGGCGCGCCGGTAGTAGTGCGGCGAGACGCGCACGGTCCAGGCGAGGACCAGGTCGTCGGTGTCGGCGAGCGCAACGGGTGAGCTGATGGGCACGCCACGGTTGGCCAGGGCCCAGCTGGCGGCGTCCCGGCCGGAATCCTGCACACCGAGATCCAACACGGCCGCATCGGTCACCGAGCGGGCTGGCCCGGGTTCCCGGTCCAATTGCTGGGCGGCGATCCGATGCCTGATCACCTGATCCCGAGTGAGATTCATGGACCTCATCATGGATCACGGGACCGACAGTCCAGGTAGCCTGACCCCTCGTGACGGCCGGTGAGCGAGGACTGCGGCGATGATCGGGTCGGGGCCGAGCCGGCCGCCGTTTCCGGTCACCCTGGACAACTGGCAATCGGCAGGACAGTTGGAGTGGACGTTCCAGCACATGGCCGAGATCTTTGCCACGGCACCCATTGCGCGAGGCACCGACCCCGCCCCGGGTATCGGTCGGGTCGCGTACGGACCCGAGGTGCTGCCGGTCGACCGGGCTGACGGTCAGCTGGTCTCGGTGGGCACCGTCATGGCCCAGACAAATACCGACGGCTGGCTCGTGCTCCATGATCATCTGCACTACGGACCGTCGATCTACGTGGAGCGCTACTTCTCGACGATGGGGCCGGCCAGCCTGCATCTGCTGATGTCGGTGACCAAGTCGGTCCTCAGCATGGTCACCGGATCGCTCGTCGGGCAGGGAGTGATCGATACCGAAGCCCCCCTCACCTACTACCTCCCGGTGCTTCAGGAGTCCGGCTACGCCGGTGCGACCGTCCGCCAACTGCTGGACATGCGGTCCGGCATCGGCTTCTCCGAGGACTACCTGGATCCCACGGCCGAGGTCCGGATGTTGGAGCAAGCATTCGGGTGGGCACCCCGGCTCTCCCCCGACGTGCCCGGCACACTGCGGGAGTTCCTGCTCACGCTGCGCCAGAGCACCAGCCACGGCGGTCCGTTCTCCTACCGCTCCTGCGAGACCGACGTTCTCGGCTGGGTGATCGAGGCGGCCACCGGTCGGCGGTTTGCCGATCTCGCCAGCGAGCTCGTCTGGTCCCGGATCGGGGCCGAGTTCGACGCCAACATCGGTGTCGACGCCGAAGGCAGCGCGATGTACGACGGGGGCATGTCGGCCACCCTCGGCGACCTCGCCCGCTTCGGACTGACGATCTTGCGCGGCGGCGCCTCGATCACCCAAAACCAGGTGGTGCCTCAGTGGTGGGTGGAAGACAGTTTCATCGGCGGTCCGGACTCACGACAGGCGTTCGCTCATTCGCCGGACGACACCCGAATGCCCGGCGGGTTCTATCGCAACCAGTTCTGGATTCCCGATGGGGATCGCCCGGTGTTGCTCTGCCTGGGCATCCACGGCCAGATGATCTACGTCAATCGCGGAGCTCGGGTGGTGGCGGTCAAGCTCTCCTCCTGGCCGACCCCGCAGGACGCCTGGAAGCTGTTTTCGACCGTTGCCGCCTTCGACGCCATCAGCGCGGATCTGGCGGGCCATTGACCGCCGGCACCGGCGTTGACACGATGAGCCTCAATCGACCGCTGAGGAGGCGTTGACCATGTCCGCACACCCGCTCGATCCACTTGCGGAGGATGAGTTTCGCTCCACCGCGGCCATCCTTCGTCGAGACAAGGAAGTGTCGAACGGCTGGCGATTCGCCTCGATCGAACTGGCGGAGCCACCGAAGGCGACAGTCAAGGGGTGGCGCAGCGGCGACCCGATCCCCCGGAAGTCGCTTTCGGTGCTGTGGCAGAAGGCCACCAACGACACGTACGAGGCGGTCGTCGACTTGGTCGGCGAGACGGTCGAGTCGTGGACCCACATCCCCGGCGTCTGCCCCAACTTCACCGTCGACGAATACCACGAGATCGATGACGTGATGCACGCGCACGCCGGGGTGAAACAGGCGCTGGCCGCCCGCGGCATCACCGACTTGTCCCTGGTGCTGTTCGACGTCTGGACCTACGGCAAAGCCGTGATGCCCGAGCAGTGGCGGGATCGCCGGCTCGGCTGGTGCGACATCTGGGTGCGGTCCACGCCGGGCGGAAACCCGTACGCTCATCCGGTTTCCGGTCTCAAGATCATCGTGGACATGAACACCACCGAGGTCCTCGAGATCGAGGACCAGCACGACTTCGGACTACCCGAGGTCCGGGCGGAGTACGACCCCGCGGTGACCGGCGTCGAAGAACGCACCGACCTCAAGCCGCTGGAGATCACCCAGCCCGAGGGGGTCTCGTTCAGCCTGGACGGCAACGAGCTGCGGTGGCAGAACTGGACGATGAGGCTGGGCTTCAACTACCGCGAGGGCCCGATCATCCACCAGGTGAGCTTCGAGGACCCGATCAGCGGCGAGAAGCGCGATGTCGCCTACCGGATGTCGTTCGCCGAGATGGTCGTGCCGTACCGCGACCCCGGACCCGACCACTTCCGACGCACCGCCTTCGACATCGGCGAGTGGGGTCTCGGCTACATGACCACCTCGCTGGAGTTGGGTTGCGACTGCCTCGGCGAGATTGTCTACGCCGACGCGGTGGTGCCGGACTCGGCCGGTGAACCGGAGGTGATCAAGCAGGCGATCTGTCTGCACGAAGAGGACAACGCCGTGCTGTGGAAGCACGTCGACGCCGAAACCGGCGCCCAGGTGCGCCGGATGCGTCGGATGGTCGTCTCCGCGCATGCCACCGTGGCCAACTACGAATACCTGATCTACTGGCGCTTCTACCAAGACGGCAACATCGAGTGCGAGGTCCGGGCCACCGGACTGATGGTCACCACCCCGCTGGAGAACGACGGCGACTCCTCCCCGTGGGGCACCACCGTGGACACGCGCACCTATGCCCCGTTCCATCAGCACTTCTTGATCGCGAAGCTCGATCTCGACATCGACGGCGAGGAGAACACCGTCGTCGAGGTCGACTCGGTCGTCGCGCCGACCGACGAGTCGAACCCTCTCGGCATCGCCCTGACGACCCAGACCACCACCATCGCCTCGGAGAGCCAGTCCGGGCGTGACTACAACTGGGAGACCCAACGGGCCTGGAAGGTGCTCAATCCGACCAAGAAAAACCGGCACGGCGCCCACCCCGCGTACAAGATCGTGCCGGGTGCGGCCATCCCCGCGATGGTGGACGAGTCGTCTCCAATCTTCCAGCGGGCATCGGTGATCGGACACCAGCTGTGGGTGACCGCCCAGGACGACAAGGAACGTTGGCCGGCCGGCGACTATCCCACCCAGTCCGAATCCGATCTGACCGCCGGTCCGGAGCCGCATCAGCAAGGGATCCGCCGGTGGATCGCCGACGACGCGCCGTTGGAGGGCACCGACGTAGTGCTCTGGTATGTCTTCGGCATCCACCACATCACCCGGGTGGAGGATTGGCCCATCATGCCCTCGGACACGATCTCGTTCTGGTTGAAGCCCTTCGGGTTCTTCGACGCCAACCCGGCGATGGACGCGCCGAGCACCAAGGGCGGCCACTGCCATCCCGAGAATGATTCCCATCCCGAGAATCACGGCCACCCCGGCCATCACCAGTAAGCTGACGAGTTCGGAGAGGCTCCGCCCATGACCAGGTACGGCGCGCAGTTCGGCCCCGACATCACGTTCCTCGGCGTCCGCCGCTGCGATCTGGACGAACCCGAGACCTACGCCGACGCCGACGTGGTGATTCTGGGTGGACCGTTCGACGGGGGTACCTCCTACCGGTCCGGCACGAGGTTCGGACCGCAGGCGATCCGGATGACCGACTACCTGCCCCACGACGGCTCTCGACCGTCGCTGGCCCTGCGCACCGACGGGCTGACCGACCTGACCGTCTACGACGCCGGCGATGTCGAGATGCCGCCCGGAAACATCGAGGTGGCCCTGCCCGCCCTGGAGGCGGCGGTGGAGAAGGTGGTGCGGGCCGGGGCGATTCCGGTCACGCTGGGAGGTGATCACTCGATCGCTTTCCCCGACGCCAAGGGATGCGCCAACGTGCTCGGCCATGGCCGCGTGTCGATGATCCATTTCGACGCCCACGCCGACACCGGGGACATCGAGTTCGGCTCCTTGTGGGGACACGGCCAGCCGATGCGACGGCTGATCGAGTCCGGAGCCCTCCGCGGTGACCGGTTCCTCCAGATCGGTCTGCGCGGCTACTGGCCGCCGCCGGACACGCTGGACTGGATGGCGGCCCAGAACATGCGTTCCTACGAGATGACCGAGATCGTGCATCGAGGACTCGCCGAGTGTTTGAGCGAGGCGTTCACCATCGCTACCGACGAGTGCGAGGGCGTCTTCTTGTCGGTCGACATCGACGTCTGCGACCCCAGTCACGCGCCGGGCACCGGCACCCCCGAGCCGGGCGGTCTCTCGGCCCGGCAACTGCTCGACGCCGTTCGCCGAATCTGCCTGGAGCTACCGGTGGTCGGCGTCGACGTGGTGGAGGTGAGCCCGCCGTACGATCACGCCGACATCACCGCCGCCCTGGCCAACCGGGTCGTGCTGGAGGCCTTGTCGGCCATCGCCCGGAAACGACGAGACGAGCAGGACGGCACCCGATGGAATCCGGCGCTGCCGCTGCTCAGCGAACGGAGCGCGCCCATCCCGCAAGGCGAGATCAGGGGCCATCACCACACCCATCTGGGCCACCACCCCGACGAGGAAACGAGCCGGTGAGCGATCCTGAGATCGAGTCCACGTTGGGCGACGAGGTCACGCTCGGCAACCGGGCCGCGTACGGACCGGCCGACGACCGCCAGCCCCGGCCGCTGCGCAACATGTCGGAAGTGCGGCACTATTTCCGCACCAACGAGGTCCCCATCTTCTTCGTCGGGGCGACCCCGTACAACCTGCTCGGCCTGGACCGCTGGGTGCGGAACTTCTCCTACATCGTCTACTACGACGGCTGGGATGGCGCCCACCCGCGGGTGTTCACGCCCAAGCGCAAGCCCTACCTCGAGTTCGAGTCCGGCGAGGACGTCAACAACTGGCTGCTCGCCAACGCCGAGGTGATCGCCCACATCGACAGCCGACGGGTGTCGGGAGCCCGGCCCAAGCTGGCGATGGTGTTCTTCGACGCCGAGACCGAGCGGATCTGCGCCGAACTGGGCTACGAACTGATTCTGCCCTCGGCCGCGCTCCGCGAGTACCTGGACTCCAAGCTGGTCACGACCCGGCTCGGCGACGACGTGGGCGCTCCCAGCGTGCCGAACATCCTGACCACGGTGGCCGACTACGACGACTTGGTCCGCAGGTCGACCGAGGCCGGTCTGGGCACTGACCTGGTCGTGCAGACCGCGTACGGCGACTCGGGCAAGACGACTTTCTTCATCGACGACGAGGCCGGCTGGAAGTCCCACGCCAAGGAGATCGTCGGGCAGGAAGTCAAGGTGATGAAGCGGATCAACAACCGCCCGATCGCCGTCGAGGCCGTGCTGACCCGCAACGGGACCATCGTCGGACCCTTCATGACCGAACTCACCGGGCACCCCGAGCTCACGCCGTACCGCGGTGGCTGGTGCGGCAACGAGATGTTCCCCGACGTGCTGGACGACGACCTGCGCCGACGGGCCGCCGACCTGGTGCGCCGGCTCGGCCACCGGCTCGGCCAGGAGGGCTACCGCGGGTTCTTCGAGGTCGACGTGCTCGTCGACCTCGACGACGGGGAGTGCTACCTGGGCGAGCTGAACCCGCGGATCAGTGGTGCCTCGGCGATCACCAACGTGACCGCCGGCGCGTACGCCGACGTGCCGTTGTTCGCCTTCCATCTGCTGGAGTACGCGGGCGTGGAGTTCGAACTCGACGTCGAGGAGATCAATGAGCGCTGGAGAGAGCTGGCGGCGGTCGACCTGTGGAGCCAGATGGTGATCAAGGAGACCTCCCCGGTGGTCGAGTTGATCACCGGCTCCGCCCCGACCGGCCAGTACACCGTCGATCGCTTCGGCTCGTTGGTGTTCAAACGGGCAGCGCTGGACTGGCACCAGCTGCAGAACTCGGATGAAGCCTTCTTCCTGCGGATCTACGGGGCCGGCGACTATCGCTGGAAGGGAGCCGACCTGGGTGTGGTCGTGACCAAGGGCCGACTCCAGCACGCTGTCCACGACGGTCCGTACTCGCTGAGCATCCGGGCCAAGCATCTGATCGGGGCCATCCGCGAGCAGTACGCCGGGCTCCCGTTGCGGGAAGTCAAATCGCCGGCGCCGTCGTCGAACAGCACGATGAAGTAGTGACCTACCCGCGAAACCACCCAGCCGACCTGTTGGGATAGTCGGGGTATGAGCGAGCTGACCGGACGCGTGTGGGAAGACTTCCAGCCGGGTGAGGTGATCTACCACCCGTTCGGCAAGACGGTCACCCAGGCCGACAACCAGATGTTCACGCTGATGACGCAGAACGTCGCGAAGATCCACCTGGACGCCCACTACTGCTCCGGCACGGAGTTCGGGCGGCCCTTGGTGAACTCCACGTTCACCCTGGCGCTGGTCACCGGACAGTCCACCGTGGACCTGTCGATGAACGTGTTCGCCAACCTCGGCTGGGACGATATTCGCACGCCGGCACCGGTGTTCGAAGGCGACACCATCCACGCGCGATCCAAGGTGCTGTCGGTCCGGACGTCGGCGTCGCGGCCGACGGTGGGCGTGGTGGTGGTCGGCACCGAGGGCTTCAACTCCGACGGCGTGGTGGTGATCAGCTTCCGGCGGACCCTGCTGGTCTACCGACGCGGTCACGTTCCCGAGGTCGTGTCACGGCGACCCGACGAGTCGAGCCTCCCCGAGGTCTCGGCGGAGCCGTCGTGATCGAGACCGCGGTCACCGCGCTGTTCGTGCCCGGTGATCGCCCCGACCGGTACACGAAAGCGGCCGGCAGCGGCGCGGACCTGGTGATCATCGATCTGGAGGACGCCGTCGCCCCGTCGGCCAAGGATGCGGCACGCGCGTCGGCGGTCTCGGCGTTGGGGTCGGGTGACCTGCGGGCCATGGTCCGGGTGAACGGGCTGGACTCGATGTGGCTGAACGAGGATTGTGCGGCACTCGCCAGGCTGGTGGCGCGGCCCGGCCACGGGCTGACGGCGGTGATGGTGCCGAAGGCGAGCGACCCCGTCGCTTTGGCCGGGCTGATCGAACGGGTCCAGGTACCGGTGGTGGCGTTGATCGAATCTGCTCTCGGGGTTGCCCGAGTCCGTGATCTCGCTGGAGTCCCAGGGGTTGGGCGGCTAGCTTTCGGCGCCCTGGACTTCGCCTTCGACGTCGACGCCGAGGTCGACGCGATCACCGGTCAGGTGGCTCGGGCCGAGGTGGTGATCGGATCCCGGGCGGCTGGTCTGCCCGCCCCGCTGGAATCGCCCTCCACCGATCTTCGCGACCTCGAGCGGATCGAGGCGACCAGCCGGGCCGCCCGAGCGCTGGGCTTCGGGGGTCGGCTGTGCATCCATCCGGCCCAACTCGTCGCCGTACGAGCCGGCTTCGCGCCCACGTCGGCCGAGATCGCGTGGGCCCGCGGCATCGTGGTCGCCGGCGCCGGCGTGGAACGGGTCGGGGACCAGATGGTCGACCGTCCGGTGCTGGAGCGGGCCAGGCGGATCGTGCGGCTGGCCGGCCAGTCCGAGGGGTCGACCACGGCGAACCCGTAGTCATGGTGTGAACCTGCCTTCGGCTGCCGACATCGTGGTGATCGGCGCTGGGCTGACCGGGGCCTCGACGGCGCTGCACCTTGCCGAGCACCGGCCGGAACTCGAAGTCGTGGTGCTGGAGGCGCAGTGCGTGGCTGCGGGCGCCAGCGGAGCGGGCACCGGCCTGCTAGGACCCCGACTCGGTCCGCCGATCGACGTGGCCCGGCGCCGAGACGGCGACCACATCGCCCGACAGCGTCATCGCGACAGCGTCACCGCCGTCGATCGGGTGCTCACTCTGGCCGAGAAGCATGCTCCGGGGACGGTCACACCGGCCGCCGGTCAGCTGATGGTGGCCACCGGTGCCGCCCAGGCGACGGCCCTGCGCCGACGGGCGGCGGTCTACGCGACTCTCGGACTGGACGTCGTGCTCACCGAGACTAACGACCCGTGGGCGACTCGCACGCGTACGGCCCTTGCCTACCATCCCGCGGCCGGCGTCGCACCCGGTGCGCTGACCCGGGGGTTGGTCGACGCCGCTCGGGCTGCCGGGGTCCAAGTGCTCGAGCGCACCGTCGTGCGCGACTTGGAGCCGGGCGTTGCGGGGTGGCCGGTCCACGTGGTCACCGATCGCGGGGCCGTCCTCGCCCGCGCGGTCGTGGTGGCGGTGGACGTGGCTCACCGCGCCGGCCGGCTGAGCGACGGCCTGGTCGGCCCGGACGGTCAGGTGCCGCTGCAGGTGAGCGCGAGTGCCACCGCTGAGCTGCCCCCGGATCTGCTCGCCGAGCTCGGCGGGGTCACGGCACCCCACGTCATCAGCGCCTCGGCCCTCGGCCCCTACCGCCGGATCACCACCGAGGGTCGCATCGTCCTCGGTGGCGGACCAGCGGTACCGGTCACCGGCTCGACCGCCTCGTCGCGAGCGTCCGCAGCTCGCCAGGCCTGGACCTGGCAGCGCCGACAGCTGGACGTCCTGCACCCGCGACTGCGCGGAGTGCCCGTCACCCACCGCTGGTCCGGTCGGATCGGGGTGACCCGCGACGGTCTCCCCCGGGTCGGACGCCTGGTCGTCGACGCTATCGGGCCGGACGGCGAAGTGTGGACGGCCGGCGGCTGGAACGGCCATGGGCTGGCGGCGACGATCGACGCCGGCCGACGGATCGCCGACCAGGTGCTGACGGCCCGGAGGCCCGATCTCCCGCCCGCTCGCTGGTTGCTCGGATCATCGTTGGCGCGCCCACTGGTCCTGGCGGCACTGCGGCTTCAGACACCGTCGGCCCCAGCCGAATCCGGTCGAGGGTCACCGATCGTGCTGGACGTAACCCGGATAAGGCCGCCCGTACCGATTCGCGAGGAGACCACCCGATGAGCCTGACGGCACCACTGCGCCGCCCCTTGGAGCGGATTGAGACGTCCCTGAGCCGCCCCACTGGCCCCCTGGGCATCGCGATCGGCCACGCCATGAGTCTGCAGCACTACACCCTGACGGCCTGGTGCCACCGACTGCTGGACCCCCCGGCCGGCGCCAGCGTGCTCGACATCGGCTGCGGCAGCGGAAACGCCCTGCGCTTGCTCGGCCGTCGCTGCTCGGGTCGGCTGGCCGGCGTCGACCCCTCATCGACGATGGTCGAGATGACCAGGCGAGCCAATCGTTCAGCCGACCGGCAGGATCGGCTGACGGTGCAGCAGGGCAGTGCGCTGGACCTGCCGTGCGCCGACGACAGCTTCGACGTCGTGACCGCGATCGAGACCCTGTACTTCTGGCCCGATCCGAGGCGGGGGCTGCGGGAGGCGCTGCGGGTGCTGCGACCTGGCGGCCGACTGGCCGTGGCCTTGGAGATGACGAGGGACGCGGCCGAGGTGCCCACCCTGCTGCAGCGGGTGTTCGGCGCCAAGTTCACCCAGCGTTCGGCCGGTGCGGGGCTGTCCATCGTGTCCGGCGCGGAGCTGGCCGAGATGGTGGGCGACACCGGCTTCGACCGGATCCGGTTCGCCGTCGAACCGCGCCGCTCCCTCGGCTGGCTGTGCGTCCTGGCGCGGAAGCCGGACCGGTGCTGAACCCTCGACAGCGGCTGCGTCCCCGCCTTCCCCTCCTCGGCGACGCTCCGGCGTTTCGGCAGGACCTGCTGGCCACGCTGGCGCGCGGCCGCTTCGAGCAGGGTGACGTCGCCCGCTATCGACTCGGTCCGGTGACGGTCTACGGAGTGTCCTCCCCCGAGGACGCCGAACGCGTCCTCACCGACAGCGACACCTTCGGCAAACTTGGTCCGGACAACCCGTTGCGGCTCGCGCTCGGCGACGGTTTGTTGACCCGGTCCGACCACGACAGTTGGCTGCGCAACCGGCGGATGGTGGCCCCGATCTACCATCGCCGACGCGTCGAGACGATGTACACGACCATGCAGGACTGCGTTCAGGAGATGCTCGTCCGCTGGCAGGACGAGTTGGCTCCGGGAGCGGTGATCGACCTGCACACCCAGCTGATGCACGTCACGCTTGACATCGTTAGTCGGTGCATGTTCAGCATGCCGATGATCTCGGCCGATTCGGCGCTGCGCCCGGAGTCGGTCGAGTACGCGGTCACCTACACGTTCCTGCGGCTGCAGAACCCGGTGGCCCCGCCGACCTGGGTGCCAACCCCGGCGAACCGCCGATTTGCCGCGATCATCGGCGGTCTGGACGAGTTGATGGCGTCCATGATCACCCAGCGGCGACGGACGCTGGCGGCCGGCGAGCCGGGCAAGGAGGACCTGCTCGACATGCTGATGCGCGCCACCGACGCCGACACCGGCGCGCAGATGAACGACACCGAGCTGCGGGACGAGATCATCACCACCCTCGCCGCCGGACATGAGACCACCGCGATCACCTTGACCTGGGCGTTCTACCTGCTGTCCACCCATCCGGTCTGGCGGCGGCGGGTGATCGAGGAGATCGACGCCGTTCTGGCCGGCCGCGCCCCGACCGTCGCTGATCTGCCCAAGTTGCCACTGGTCGCTCAGGTCTTCGATGAGGCGCTGCGGATGTTCCCGTCGTCGCCGACGGTGCCGCGGCAGTCTCGAAGACCTGTCCGGCTGGGACCGTACGACGTCGAGGTCGGCTCGCGGGTCCTGATCGACGTCCACGGGCTTCATCGCAACCGTCGACACTGGCCGGACCCGGAGGTGTTCGACCCGACCCGCTTCGGGCCCGAGGGTCGATCCGGCCGCAGTCGCTGGGCCCACCTGCCCTTCGGCGGCGGACCGCACCTGTGCGTGGGCAAGCAGTTCGCGCTGCAGGAAGCTCAGCTTCTCCTCGCCTCGATCTTCAGCCGCTACGACGTCCGACACCATCCCGGCTACCCGGTGGACGACCGGGCCACCATCACCCTGCGTCCCCGGCACGGCCTGCGGGTCGTGCTCCACCCCCGCCTCACCGCCCGCCTCGTCCCCGCCCGGAAGGTGGCCTGATCATGTCCCCGACCCGACCCGTCCGCTCGCTCTCCGCCCGGCTGGCCCCGTGGATGGTCAGCACGCGCTACCGGCCCGGCCAGCCAGGCGGTCACTACGAGAGCTTCTACCAGCGAGCCAACCATCCGACCCGACCGCTGGCGTTCTGGATCCGCTACACGATCTTCGTCCCCACCGGGCGACCGGAGGCGGCCATCGGCGAGCTGTGGGCCATCGTCTTCGACGGCGAGACCGGACAGCATGTCCTGGCCAAGGAGGAGCACCCGATCAACACCTGCTCCTTCGCCGAGGATCATCTCGCCGCCCGAATCGGTGACTCCGAGCTGAGCTCGGGCCGACTCCGCGGATCGGCCGCCGGTCCGGACGACACCATCTCCTGGGACCTCACCTGGACCGGCGACGCCGACCCGATGTTCCTGCTCCCGCAGGCCAGCTACCGGCGTTCCTTCCCGTCCGCGAAGAGTCTGGTAGCGACGCCGCTGGCCCGTTACGACGGGCGCCTGGTCGTCGCTGGTCGCGGCATCGAGGTCCAGGGCTGGGTCGGGAGCCAGAACCACAACTGGGGCAGCCGGCACACCGACGCGTACGCCTTCGGCCAGGTCGCCGGCTTCGACGACCACCCCGACACGTTCCTGGAGATCGTCAGCGCGCGGGTCAAGGTCGGCCCGGTCCGGCTGCCGATGATTACCTGCCTGTCGCTGCGCCACGACGGAGTCACCCACGAATTGGTCAACCCGCTGCAGGGGCTGCGGCGATCCCGGGCCGACTACGGCTACTTCTTCTGGCGTTTCGCCCACCGCGACGACCGACTGCGGATCGAGGGCGAGTTCAGCGCCGAACCGGACGCCTTCGTCGCGCTGAACTACTACAATCCACCGGGCGGCACCAAGCAGTGCCTGAACACCAAGATCGCCTCCTGTCGGGTGAGGGTCACCGACGTCGGCTCCGGGCGGGTGGATCGGCTGTCCACCACCAACCGGGCGCTGTTCGAGATCCTGACCGATCACCGCGGGCACGGCATCGACGTCCGAGCGTGACCAGGACCGACCCGGCGCCCCGCGGCCCGGTCCATCGCGCCGCCGCCGAGCACCGGCTCCAGTCCTGGGTGATCGGACTGCGTCGACTGCGCTGGCCGGTGCTCACGGCCTGGCTGCTCTTGCTGGCCATCGCCGGCGTCGGGGCACTCGGGCTGGCGAGCCGCCTCAGCGGCGGCGGCTGGTACGCCGCCGACTCCGACTCCGCGCACGCCATCGAAGAGACCCGGGATGGCTTCGTCGGCCGCGGCGACACCACGCTCACCCTGGTCGTCCGCGACGACCGGTACACCGCGGGCGACCCGGCGTTCGTCCGCCGGGCGATCGGCGCGTACGAGCACGTCGCCGCTCTACCCGGACTGGAAGTCACCTCCGCCTACGGCTGGGGCACTACCACCGGCGGGGCTCGCGACCCCTTCCTGGGCGACGACGAACGCACCACCGTGACGACGCTCGGCCTGGATCTGCCGGACGGTGACGCCCGGCGGGAGTTGCCGCACCTGCAGGCCGAGCTCGACCAGACTTACGCCGACCAGGACCTGGTGGTCGCCCTGGTCGGGCCGGCGGCGGTGTGGGGAGAGATCAACGTGCTGTCCGAGCACGGTCTGCTTCGGGCCGAACTGTTGGCCCTGCCCCTGTTGCTGGTGATCATGCTCGCCATCTACCGGGGCTGGATCGCCGCCGGCATGTCGCTGCTGGTCGCGGTCACCTCCGTGGTGTGGACCCTCGGCGTGCTGTCGGTGATCACCCGCGTGGTCGAGCTGTCGGTCTTCGTACAGAACGCCGCCACCATGTTGGGTCTCGGTGTCGCGGTGGACTACTCGCTGTTCCTGATCGCTCGTTATCGTGAGCAGCGGCTGGCCGGTCAACCCGGCCCGGCCGCTCTCACGGCGGCACTGCACACCGCCGGCCACACCGTGCTCGGTTCAGGACTCACCGTCGTGCTCGCGATGAGTACCCTCTTCCTGATCGACCTGCCGGTCATCCGGTCGCTGGCGCTGGGTGCCGTCATCGTGGTCTCGGTCGCGCTGCTGGTCAACCTCATCGTGCTGCCCGCGCTGCTGTTGGTGCTGGGCGACCGGGTGCTCGGCGACCGTCCTTGGCCGCTGCGCCCGCGTCGACCGGCACCGGTGCCGCGGCGTGCCATGGTCGAGCCGTCGACCGCACCACAGCGCCGGTCCGGCTGGCAAGCCTGGGCCACCCGGGTGATGCGTCGTCCCACGGTGTTCCTGCTGCTCGGACTCGCTGTGCTGGGAGTGCTCGCCGCACCGGCCACCCAGCTCAAGACCTTCACTCCCGACGCGAGCATCGTGCCCGCCGGGACGACCGTACGCACCGGCTGGGACGCGGTTCGCGATGGGTTCGGTGACGGCGCCGCATCACCGATGAACGTGGTGGTGCGCAGCGAGCGACCGATCACCAACCTGCCGACGGCTCAGCGGCGCGAGATCCTCACCACCTTGCCCGAGGACCTGGCGCACCTGGCGAATGTGGACTCGGTGACATCGGCCGTTCCCGTGCTGGACCAGGCCGGCGTGCCCCACCCGACGGCGGCGCTGCGTGCCGCCGCCCGCGACCGACTTCCGGCCCAACTCGCCGACGCGGTCGGCCACTTCCTCTCCGCCGACGGTCGGACCCTCGTGGTCCAGGTCGCACCCACCGGGACTGCCGCCAGCGCGGACACCCTCGAACTGTTGGACCGGGTACGCCAGCGGACGGCTGAGGTCGACGCCGTCGGGGTCAGCATCGTCGTCGGTGGCGAGACCGCCGAGGGCGTCGACGGCAACGCCGCCATCCGCGACGGTCTGCCGTTGGTGGCCGGCACGATGCTGGTGGTGATCTACCTGCTGCTGTTGATCATCTTCCGATCAGTATTCCTACCGCTCAAGGCCATTGCCTTGAACGTGTGCTCGGTCGCGGCTACCTACGGAGTGGTGGTGCTGGTCTTCCAGCATGGCTGGGGGGCACCGATCCTCGGCTTCGAGCCGACCGGCCAGGTGACCAACTTCGTGCCGGTGCTGTTGCTGACGCTGTTGTTCAGCCTCAGCACCGACTACGAGGTCTTTCTGCTCAGCCGGGTTCGCGAGGAATGGCAGCTGGGCTACGACAACACCGCCTCGGTCGCCCGCGGGCTGGCGCTCACGGCGCCCCTGATCTCCGGGGCGGCGATCCTGATGATCACCGTCTTCTCCGCTTTCGCCCTGGCCAGCGTGCTTCCGGTGCAGGAGCTGGGTCTGGGGATGGCCTTCGCCATCGCCATCGACGCCACGTTGGTCCGGTTGGTGCTCGTCCCGGCTTCGATGCGGTTGATGGGCCGCTGGAACTGGTGGCTGCCCGGCTCACGCAGATCACCGGCGATTCGCCCTACTGCCCACCATGATCATAAGAATCCGCACCCTGTAGGTACTTCTGAGCCGTCTGCCGCCTCCTGATCTTCGACAGTCGCTCACTCCGTCGGACGTATTCCAGGTGAGTCGACGATAGGAGATCACCGATGGACGCCCGCAATACGTTCGAGACACCGACCACCGCCAAGCTCGCCCGACTGGAGTGGCTCGGCTTCTTGCTGGTCGCGACGGCCTTGACGATCATGCACTGGTCGGCAATCAACTGGTGGCTGTTCGTCGGCCTGTTCGTGATCATCGACGTGATCGGCTACCTGCCGGGCCGGATCGCACACCAGCGCAGCCACGACGGCTCGGTGGCGGGCGTCTACTACGTGCTCTACAACACGATGCACTGCCTGTTCACCTGGACCGTGATCTTGTCGGCAGCCACGCTGCTGGTTGGCTGGCAGTGGGCGATGCTGGCCGTGCCGCTGCACCTGCTCGGCGATCGGGCGCTGTTCGGCAACTCGCTGAAGCCGTTCGGTGTGCCGTTCGAGCCGCAGACTCATCCGGACTTCGCCACCTTCCGCGACCGGTACGCGGCGGCGCCCGCACCGTGGCGACCGGAGACGACAGCCACCCAGGCCGAGCCGGACTCCGTCGTGCAGGCAACCCGTGCCTGACCCGCGGCCGGCGGTCGCCGTGCGGTCGTCGAGCGCGGACCGGGCCCTCGACCTGCTTGCGCGCCACGCCGACGACCCCAGTGCCGTCCTCGCCCTCGACGATGACACGTGCGGCTTCGTCGCACCCGGCATCGACGGATTCGTGGCCTACCGACGTCGGGGACGGTGGCTGCTGCAGATCGGCGGTGCGTACGCCGCTGAGGCCGACCGGCTCCCCCTGTGGCGAGCCTTTATGGCCTACGCCGAGCAGCACCACTGCCGAGTGTTGGCGGTGCAGCTGCAGGAGCGCGACGCCCGCGACGCGTGGCGGCTGGGCTTCACCGTCAACCAGCTCGGCGCCTCGTACGCGCTGGAGATCGCGTCGTTCGGGCTCAGCGGCCGCCACTTCATGCAGCTGAGGAACAAGATTTCCCGGGCCCGCCGGGCCGACGTGAGTGTTGAGCACATCCGTTTCGGCGACCTGAGCAACAGCGATCGCGCCGAACTCGACGCGCTGGACGCGGAGTGGCTGGCAGGCAAGCACGCCAAGCCGTTGCGGTTCATGGTCGGCCGCCTCGGCGGTCGCGGCGAGCCGCTGCGCCGAATGGTGATCGGCCGACTCGACGGGCGGGTCGTTGGCTACCTCAGCCTCAGTCGCGTCTTCGGCACGCGCCCCGGTTGGCTGCACGACCTGAGCCGGCGAGCGGCCGGGGCACCACCTGGGGTGATGGAGCTGCTGGTCGCCGACAGCTTCGACCGGTTGGGGTCCGACGCTGGGCAGTGGTGGCATTTCGGCTTCACCCCGTTCAGCGGTCTGGATCCGGTCCGCGAGTTTCCCGGTGCGAGTCGCACGGTGGCCCGACTGACTCGGCTGCTCGCCGAGCACGGGCAGCGGATCTACCCCTCCGCGAGCCAGGTCGACTACAAGCGGAAGTGGGGCGACCTCGAAGTGCTGCCCGACTATCTCGCCTTCTCCGGCCGCCCGAGTCTGGGCGGCATCACCGCGCTGATCCGCACCGCCAACCTCCTTTGACCCGACCGACACCTGACCACACCCTTGACGCAAGGAGTCACCGATGCAGGCCGAACGCGCTGTCCTGGACCACCTGATGCCGGGCCTGGACGACAAGCTCGCCGGGTATCCCCGGACCGAACTCGAGTCCACGAGCTCACCTGGGCTCGACCTCTTCCGCGCCGCAGACGGCCCCGGGCTGCTGGTGCCCCAGATGTCCGGGGGGCTGGGCGCAACCGCTCGGGAGGCGGTCGCCGTCCAGTACGCGGTCGGCGGCCGGTCCGGTTCACTGGCTGTCGGCACCACCATGCACCACTTCTCGATGGCCAGCCTGATCGCGCTCGGCCGGGCCAGCGCGAGCGGCCTGGAGACCGTGCTGGTCGAGGCGGTGGCCACCCAGCGGCATCTGCTGGCGTCCGGCTTCGCCGAGGGCCGGCCCGGGTCCGGCATCCTCAGCCCGACCATGGCCGCCCGGCCGGTGCCGGGCGGGCTGCTGGTCAGCGGAGCCAAGAAGCCCTGCTCCTTGGCCCGGTCGATGACGATGCTGACCGCCAGTGTTGCGGTGCGCACCGACGACGGGGGGCCCGGGCAGCTGGCCGTCGTCTTGGTGCCGGCCGACACCGACGGTGTCCGGGTCGAGGACTTCTGGGTCTCACCCGTCCTCGCCGGCGCGGAAAGCGACGCCATCGTGCTCGAGGACGTGCTGGTGCCCGAGGCCCTGGTGGTCCACACCGACATGGTGCCCGGGGGCGGTCTGGACGCCACCCACCGGATCGGCTTCATCTGGTTCGAGCTGTTGATGACGGCCTCCTACGCCGGCATCGCCGGGGGACTCGTCGAAGAGGCCCTGGCCAACCCGCGCAGCGCCGACAGTGACGTGGTGACCGCGTGGGCCCAGGTTCGCACGACCCTGTCCGGCCTCGGGGCCGTCGGTGACGCGCTCGACGCCGGCCGCTTCGACGACGCACTGCTCGGGGAGGTGCTGCTGGTCCGCTACCAGTTGCAGGACGCGCTCCCCCGACTGACCGCGACGTGCGCCGAGGCGCTCGGTGGGATGGCGTTCATCGGCTCCGGCGACCTCGCGCACCGGCTGGCGAGCCTGAGTTGTCTCGCCTTCCACCCACCCGCGCGCCACCGGACGGCGGCAGCCCTGCGGGGCCTGCACGACGGACGACCCCTGACCTTCGACTGACGACCAGCCCGACCGCGACCAAGGATGTTCATGACCAGACCAGACCACCATCCCCAGATTCTGCTCACCGGGGCCAGCGGCGTGCTCGGCTCGGTGATCGCCGCCGAACTCGCCCAGGTCGCGGACCTGACCTGCCTGACCCGCCGTCGTCCGGTGGCCCTCCCCGGCGTCAACGCCGTGGCCGGTGACCTGTCGCGGCCGGGCCTCGGACTGTCGACGCGTGCCCTGGACGAGCTCCACAGCCGGACCGACGTGGTGCTGCACTGCGGTGCGCTGACCGCGTTCACCAGTGGGGCCAACGCCCCCGACCAGGTCAACCGGGACGGCACCGCCCGGATCCTCGACCTGGTGGCGGCGGCCGATGCGGACCTGGTGCACGTGAGCACCGCCTTCGTCGACCGGGCGGCCGAGTTCGTCGAGGCGTCGCCGGTGGACACCGGTCGGCCGAGCGTCCGCAGTCCCGAGCACTATCTGCGGTCCAAAATCGCCGCCGAGCGGGCGGTGGTCGACAGCGGGCTGCGGTTCACGATCGTGCGACCATCGGTCCTGATCGGGGACTCGGTGACCGGGGCGATCGGTCAGTTCCAGGGCTGGCACCAGATGTGCGCCGGGATCATCAGTGGCCACCTTCCCTTCCTGCCCGCCGACGGCGCGGCCCTGGTCGACTGCATACCGGTCGATCAGGCCGCCCGAGCGGTCGCCGGGCTGGCCCTCACCGGCATCGGCCGTGAGGTGCCCAGCGGCAGCGAGTTCTGGCTCACCGCCGGCACAGCCGCAGCCACCATCGACGCCACGATCGACGCCTGCCTGGAAGTCGCCGGCGACCGCGGACTGAGCCCGCAGCGACCACGCACCCTCGCCCGGGAGATGGTAGAGCGACTGGTCCTGCCGGCTTTCGGTCAGAGCGTGCCGCCCCACCTGTTGAAGCAGATGCTGGAGGGCCTGGAGCTGATGCGGCTCTTCGGGTCCAGCCACTGCTTTCCGAGCAGCTGGCCGACTGTCTTGGGCCTGTCCGGCCCCGATCAGCACGGCTTGCTGGAGTCGGTGTTCACCTCCCTGGAGTATCTGGCTGAAACCCTCGGGCTCGGCCGCGGCGTCAAGGTCGCTTGATGATGAGCGGAAGCCCGAGCGGGCCCGAATCCATCGACCTGATCGAGACCTACCGACGCCACCTCAGTCGCGGCCGGGCACTCTTCGGTCAGGTGTCGGGCGGGCTGACCGAGGTCGGCTCCGAAGGTGCCTGGGTGAGCACCGCCGACGGTCGCCGACTCCTGGACTGCGGTGGGTACGGAGTGTTCCTGCACGGTCACCGCCACCCGCGGGTGGTAGCCGCCGTCGCCGAGCAACTGCATCGCCATCCGCTGGCCACCCGGGTGCTGCTCGAACCGGTGACCGCCGCTGCGGCCGCGACGCTCGCCTCGATCTCCCCCGCCGGTCTGCCGCACGTGCACTTCGTGAACTCCGGCGCCGAAGCGACCGAGACCGCACTCAAGCTGGCTCGCGCACTCGGCCACCGGACGGTGATCGCCACCCACGGCGGCTTCCACGGCAAGACCCTCGGTGCGCTCAGCGCGACCGGGAACCCGACGTACCAGGACCCGTTCCGACCACTGTTGCTTGCGGTCCACGTGCCGTACGGGGATCTGGCCGCCATCACCGAGGCCATCGCCGCCCGCGGCGCAGACGGTTGTGTGCTGATCGAGCCGATCCAGGGTGAGGCCGGGGTCGTGCTGCCGCCACCGGGTTATCTGACCGGAGTGGCCGAGGCCTGCCGCCGCCACGGCGCCCTGCTGGTGGTCGACGAGATCCAGACCGGACTCGGCCGGACGGGGAGGTGGTGGGGCGGCGACCACGACGGGGTGACACCCGACGTCGTGCTAGTCGGCAAGGGACTCAGCGGCGGCGTGGTCCCGGTCGCGGCTGTGCTGGCGAGCCGCCAGGCGTACGCGCCGTTCGACGCCGACCCGTTCCTGCACAGCTCCACATTCGCCGGATCACCGCTGGCCTGCGCCGCGGCCCGGGCGGCGGTGGAAACCATCGCCGCCGAGGGGCTGCATGAGCGAGCCCGCGAGATCGGCGACCGGTTGCGCGAGGCGATCGGTGGCGTGCTGGTCGACCGGCTGGGGGGTGCGGTCCTCGAGGTCCGTGGCCGCGGGCTGTTGATCGGTGCGGAGCTGGCCCAGCCCGGGCTGGTCGGCGAGCTGGTCTTGGAGCTGCTGCACGAAGGCGTCGTGGTCAGCACCTCACTCAACGAGCACCGGGTGCTGCGATTCACCCCGCCCGCGATCCTGACCAAGTCCGAGGAGACGTCCGCGATCGCGGCAGTCGACCGGGCCGCACGCAACGTGGCCGCGCGCCTGCGACCCGCGCCAACCCACCTACCACCGCTTCCCGCACCACCAGAGCTGACCACCACAGCACCACCAGAGCTGACTACCACAGGGGGACACCGATGAGCATCACCGTTCGCGTCGAGGGCTGGAGCCAGACCGAGCCGCGCGAGGCGTTCCGGCGCCTCGCCGACTACCAGCGGTACCCGGAGCAGACCCCCAGTGTGCGCAGCGTCGAGATGGAACGGCGGCACGGGCAGCTGTACTCGACCTGGCGGGTGGACTTCCGGGGCGGTGTCTTGTGCTGGACCGAGCGGGACACTGTCGACGAGTCGTCCCTGCGGCTCGATTTCGAGCAGGTCGACGGCGATCTCGCTCTCTTCCTCGGCGGTTGGCAGGTGCTGCCCGCCGCCGGACCGACCGGTACGCCCGGGGCGCAGCTGGTCTTCACCGCCGAGCTCGATCTCGGCATTCCGTCGCTGGCCCCGCTGGTCGATCCGATCGCCGAGTCGGCCTTGCGAGCCAACATGACGGCGGTGCTGACCGGGCTGTTCGACGACGTCATGGTCGCCGAACCCAACCTCGTCCGGGCCGCCCCGTGACGAGTCCGCTACCGGTCCAGGACCAGCCGGATCTCGACTGCCGACCGCTGTACCGAACCCTCGCCGCGTCGGTCTGCGTGATCACCGGGCGAGGCGAGAGCGGACCGGTCGGCATGACCGCGAGCTCGGTGACCGCCGTCTCGCTGGCCCCGCCGCTGCTGGCGGTCACCCTGGCGCCGACCTCGCCGACGCTCGGTGCCCTCCGCAAAACGGGCCAATTCGTGGTCAATGTGCTGGCCGACGATCAGCGAGCGCTGTCGGCGCGGTTCGGCGGCGGTCGGCCCGGCTGGGCGCGGTTCAGCGGGATCTCCCTGCCGGTCGCCGAGCCGCCCCGGCTCGCGGACGCGCTGGCCCACGCCCTCTGCTCGGTGGAGTGGGAACGGTGCTGCGGCGACCGAGTGCTGGTGATCGGCCGGGTCCGCAGGTCCGAGGTCAGTGATCGGACCCCCCTGCTGTGGCACCGTTCCGGCTACCACGCACTACGCCCACTGCCCTCGGGCGCGCTCGGTTGAGCCGGCAATGCGCGATCTCTGGTCAAAGTCACGCCGCTTCGGTGAGCGCGAGCATCTTGGCGCGACCGCGGGTGAAGGCACTCTCGGCCGCCTTGAGGCTGATCTCGAGCCGTTCGGCCGCCTCCTTCACGCTGTAGCCGTTCGCCCGCGCCCGCAGCACCGCGCGCTCTCGAGGCGACAACTGGACGAGGTGGGCGTACAGCCGCGCGCCCAAGACGCGGTCACAGACGCGGTCCTCGAACGACGCGTCGCCGGCGACCCACAGCCGAGGCGCGGTCCGCCGTGCCCGGGAGCGGGCCCGGTGCCGATCGACGCAGATCCGCGACACCACCGAGGTCAGGAACGCACCCACCCGCTCGGAGTCCAGTCCGGCGAAGCCGAGTGCCCGGATCAAGGATTCGTGCACGCAGTCCTCGGCCTCGTCCACGTTGCCGAGCCGTCCCGCCGCGACCCGGACCAGGCGCTCCCGGTGCGGCACTAACAGGGCCCAACGCTCGGGACTGTGGGGCCGCGTGCTCGGCGCTCGCTCGTTCCGACGATCCTGCATTGTACCCCCAGAGTAGGACTGAGATTCATACCGTATGTCAGATACAGTTAGTATCTGAACAGGTCATATGAGGAAGAGTCAGCTGCCGGCTGTGGGATACGTGCACGCGTCGACTGCTGCTCGGCGGACGCGCCAAGGAGGTCACGGGGGATGGTTCGTACGGTATTCAGGGTCGGCCGCGCTACGGCGCACCGGATCCGCGCGATCGTGATCGCGGGCACGCTGATGGTGGTCGGCGTGCTCAATCTGCTGCCCGGCGTGGTGCTGGTGGCCCCGGGGCGGCTGGGCCAACTCTACGGACTCAGTGGTCTGGACGAAGACCTGCTGGTGCTGTTGCGTCACCGCGCGATGCTGTTGGCGCTGGTCGGCGGGTTTCTGATCGCGGCCCTGGTCCGACCGGGATGGCGACAACCCGCCCTGCTGGCCGGCCTGCTGAGTAACGTGGCCTTCGTGCTCCTGGTCCTGGCGGCGCCCACCTCTGCCGAGATCAGCCGGGTGGCGAGCATCGATCTCGCGCTCCTCCCGCTGCTTGGGTGCGCGCTCGCGCTGGATGTCCTCGGGGCGCGACGGCGAAGTACAGACCCCGCCCCGGCGACGGCCGATGTCTGAGGCCTCAACCGGACGAGCCGCCGACCACCAACCGGCCAAGCTGACCCGACGCGACCGGTACGCGCAGCAGACCCGCCGTGACCTGTTGTCCGCGGCGCTCGACTGCTTCAGCACCCAGGGGTACGTGGCGACCTCGCTCACCGACATCGGCCGGCGGGCAGCGGTCACCCGTGGCGCG
Organism: Microlunatus sp.; assembly: GCA_030452945.1. Taxonomy (GTDB): domain Bacteria; phylum Actinomycetota; class Actinomycetes; order Propionibacteriales; family Propionibacteriaceae; genus Microlunatus. Next base: position 31,103 of record JAKDLH010000007.1, read on the forward strand.
GTCTACCACCACTTCGACAACAAGCAGGCGCTGTTCGAGGCGGTGCTGCTCGATCAACTCGCGACGAGCGTCGCGAGCCTGCGGGCAGCCACCACCGGCGACGACGCCCCCGAGCGCGCCACGACGGCGCTCAACGCGTTTCTCGATCTGTGTACCCGGGAGCCGTTCCGCACCGTCGTGCTCGAGCAAGGGCCGATCGCCCTGGGATGGCACCGCTGGCGCGAACTCGATCAGGCTCACACGCTGCTGGTGATCACCGAGCACCTTCGTGCGCTGGCGAAGGCGGGGGTGATCGCGATCGAGGTCACCGAGGTACTGACCCGGCTGTTCTACGCCTGCCTGCACGAAGCGGGTGACCTCGTCGCCCACGCACCTGTGGACCAGCGCGACGACATCCGACAGCAGGCCGTCGACATCGTGCTCCGCTTCCTCGCCGGGTTGACCCCCGGATCCGAGGCGGACCCGCACTGAGTCACACCACGCAGAACTCGTTGCCCTCCGGATCAGTCATGATCACATGGTCCAGACGGTCGTGGCGTACGACTTGGCGCTGCACCTTCGCCCCGACGCCGAGCAGTCGGTCCACCTTGCCATGCCGGCGACACTCATGCACATAGGCGATGAATGGTCAGAAACAGGCCTAAACAGGCCCGATTGAGAGGACGTCTAGTCGCGGGGCGGCAACCGGAGTAGCGTGCGAAGGGCGCGGTGACCGCACCGGGCACGGTCGATGTGGAGGGGCGACGTGGGCGCTGCGCCAGAATTGAAAAAGGGCCTCAATCAACGACAGATAAACATGATCGCTATCGGTGGCGTCATTGGGGCCGGGCTTTTCGTCGGCTCCGGTGTGGTGATCAACGAAGCTGGTCCGGGGGCGTTCTTGACCTATGCCATCACCGGTGTGGTGATCATCATGGTGATGCGGATGCTGGGCGAGATGGCCACCGCCAACCCGTCAACGGGGTCCTTCGCGGACTACGCGCGAGAAGCACTCGGCGGGTGGGCCGGCTTCTCGGTCGGCTGGCTGTACTGGTACTTCTGGGTCATCGTGGTCGGCTTCGAGGCAGTGGCCGGCGCCCAGGTGCTCCGATACTGGTTCGACGCTCCCCTGTGGCTACTCTCGCTGATCTTGATGGCGCTGATGACCGCCACGAACCTGTTCTCGGTCTCCTCCTTCGGAGAGTTCGAGTTCTGGTTCGCCGGCATCAAAGTTGCTGCGATAATGGTGTTCATCGTGCTGGGCGGGCTATTCGCTTTCGGTCTTTGGCCGAACACCAGCATGAACTTCACCAACCTGACCGCGTACGGCGGGTTCTTCCCGAACGGGGTTGGGACGATCTTCTCCGCCATCGTGGTGGTCATCTTCTCCATGGTCGGAGCAGAAGTCGCCACCATCGCCGCAGCAGAGTCACCCAATCCTGAGCAGGCCATCACCAAGGCCACCAACGCCGTCATCATGCGGGTCGGGTTGTTCTTTGTCGGCGCGGTTTTTCTGCTGGCGGTGATCGTGCCGTGGAACTCCACCGAGCTGGGGGCTTCACCCTTCGTATCCGCCTTCACGACGATGGGCATCCCCTACGCCGACCAAATCATGAACGCCGTGGTGATCACCGCGGTGCTGTCGTGCCTGAACTCCGGCCTGTACACGGCTTCCCGGATGATCTTTGTGCTGGCGGCCCGGCGGGAAGCGCCGATGGCGCTGATCCGGGTCAACAAGCGCGGCGTGCCGATGGGCGCGATCTTGCTGTCATCGGTGGTGGGCTTCTTGTGCGTCATCGCGTCGGCCGTCTCCCCGGACCGAGTGTTCTTGTTTCTGCTGAACTCCTCCGGCGCAATCATCTTGTTCGTCTACCTGCTGATCTCCATCTCGCAGTTCGTGCTGCGGCGCCGGACCTCACCGGAGAAGCTGCGCGTGAAGATGTGGTTCTTCCCGGTGCTCACCATCGCCACGATCGTGGCCATCGTCGCCGTGCTGCTGCAGATGCTGTTCGAACCCGAGGTCCGCTCGCAGTTCCTGCTCAGCCTGCTGTCCTGGGCAATCGTGGTGGCCCTGTATTTCCTGGTGGCCCGGCGGCGCAAGCCCGAGACCGAAGCCGTCCCGGCGCCCACCGGCGAGGCCAAGCGGGTGCTGGTGCTGGCCAACGAGACCCTACCGGCCGACGAACTGATGGAGGAGCTACGGCAGATCGACCGCACCGGGGAGGCGACGTATCGCCTATGTGTGCCGGCCAACCCCATCGACACCGGCCAGGCGATGCACAAAGGGGCCGTGTACCTGTGGGAGTCGACCGCGCGAGCGGCGCAGGAGCGTCTGGACTACATGCTGTCCGCCATGAAAGCGGAGGGGTTGACCGTCGACGGAGAACTTGGCGATTACCGGCCGCTCCGCGCACTGGCCGACGCGGTGGGCTCGTTCAACCCGGATCAGATCGTCGTCGCCACGCTGCCGATCGAGGAGTCCCAATGGCTTCGGTTCGACGTCGTCGACAGTGCCCGCAGCAGCTACGACATACCCGTCAACCACGTCGTGACCAGACCAAAGGCGGAGTTGCCAGGAGGCTGAGATGACGATCCTGGTGGGTTACTCGGCCGACGGCCGCGGGACCGAGGCCCTGCATCTGGCGTCGATGCTGGCGCGCTCGATGGGCGACGAGATCGTGGTCTGCGCCGTCGTGTCCACACCATGGCCGCCCAGCCCGGAACGACTCGACGCTGAATACCGCGCCTACGCGGTGCGGTCGGCCGAGCAAGCCGTGGCCGAGGCGCTCGACCGACTGCCCGTCGAGTTAAGCGCCCAGTGCCTGGTTCGCGAGGCCAGGTCCGTACCGGCCGGGCTGAGTGAGACCGCCACGGAGATCGGGGCCCGCCTGCTCGTGCTCGGCTCCTCGACTTCTGGCCTCTTCGGACGGGTGACGTTGGGCAGTGTCACCGGACGGCTGCTGCACGGCTCTCCGGTGAGCATCGTCATGGCCCCCCGGGGGTATCGCAGTGAGCCGGCGAGTCGGGTGACTCGATTGACGGCCGGTTTCGGCGGTTCGCAGCCGCCGCGAGTGTTTCTGTCCACCGCCGCCAGCGTGGCGGAGGATCTGGGGGTGGCACTGCGGATCGTCACCTTCGCCGTCCGTCCGACGGCCGCGTTCCTGGGCAGCATCGAGGCCGGCGCTGAGGATCTGGTGGTTGCGCAGTGGCTGAAGACCACGTACCGCGCCCTGGATGACGAACTGGAGCGCGCGGTCGGGGCGTCGACGTTGACCAGGCCGGTGGTGACGGCAGTCGGGCACGGCTACACCTGGGCGCAGGCGATCGACGACGTCGCCTGGGGTCCAGGTGATGTCCTGGCGGTGGGCTCCAGCACCAACGGACCGGTGGCCAACCTCTTCCTCGGCTCACACGCGGCCAAGATTCTTCGGTACGCACCGGTGCCGGTGGTGCTGCTGGCGCCGAGCGTGAGTTGATCCCCGAGAGCGGACCGGTCGCGATCAGGGCTCGCCGACCAGCAGGGTCAGGCCCTCATGTGGCTCCAGCGAGATCGCGAAGCTATGCAGGTCGTCGACCTCACCAACGCCGATGCCGGTGGTCATGTCCACCACCACCGACCGCGGCGGCAGGTGCTCGGAGCGAACCGTGCCCGCGATCGGCTGCGCGGCGAAGTTGAGGACCGTGATCTGGCGGCCGATGTCGAGTTGATGCACCAGCACCAGCATCGAGCGATGCGACACCTGGGGTACGTCGAGCTGGGTTCCGGTGGCCAGCCCGAACTGGTTGCGGACTCGCAGGATGCCGGCCAGCCGGGACGCGAACGACCGAGGGTCAGCCAACTGGTCGGGCAGGGTGCCGTAGAGGCTGATGCCCCGGGGCATCTTCGAGGTGGACTCGGTGGCGTCTGGCCGATAGTCCATCAAGTCGTACGCCGAGCGATGGATCCAGCGGGTGTCGCCGGAGGCGAGCAGCGCCGACACCTTTTTGCGGTCCAGGGTGAGCATGCCGCACAGGTCCCAGCCGGACAGCGCGAAGACACCCGGTTGCCAGGCGTTGAACATGGCCAGCAGCAGATGCGCGTCCTTGATCATCTCCACCTGGTCGAGCGACAAGTTGTCGATCTCGGTGAGGCCCAACGACGCGGCGATGATCGTGGCGCAGGTGGAGGCGATGCCGTTCTCGGTGAAGGTGGAGTTGTAGGGCCCGGCCTCCCCGGTCAGTCGTTCGATCACGCAGCGCCGCAGCAGCACGTCCTTC
>JAKDLH010000101.1 GCA_030452945.1 Microlunatus sp.
CCCGGTCGGCTGAGCGTTCGGGGGTCCGGGACGGTCGTTTCCCCGCAGAAGTTGCTCGGGGATCACGGGGCCGGTACGGAGCCGGCGCGAGACCGGCGCCGGCCGCAGCACCACTGTCGGCGGCTCGTGGTGGAATCGGTTCTCAGATCGACTTGATGCTCCGCCCAGCCCGAATGAGGACAGCTCCCCGGCATGTACACCCTGGTCCGCCCCCACCGAGAGCCATCGGCCCCGCCGGTTCTCGACCCGTTCCAACAGGCGGTCCTCGATCATCCCGGCGGGCCGCTACTGGTGCTCGCCGGTCCAGGCACCGGCAAGACCACCACCGTGGTGGAGACCGTCGTCGACCGGGTCGAGAACCGGGGCGTGACGCCCGATCGGGTGCTAGTGCTCACCTTCTCCCGCAAGGCGGCGGCGGATCTACGGACTCGGATCGCGGCTCGCCAAGGTCGTTCGGTCGTCACCCCGATGGTTTTGACCTTTCATTCGTTCTGCTACGCCTTGGTTCGGCGATTCACCGACGCCGATCCACTGGCTCCGCCGCTGCGGTTGCTGACTGCCCCGGAGCAGGAGTTCCGGATCCGCGAGACGCTGGCCGGCAGCGTGGACACCCGTCGAGTCACCTGGCCCGACAGCCTGGCCGGCGCGTTCGGAACCCGGGCGTTCGCCTCCGAGGTCCGTGCCGTGGTGGCCAAGGCCCGTCAGCTCGGCATGGATCCCGACGACGTCAGCCACGCCGGCGACCAGGCCGGACGGCCCGAGTGGAGCGCGGTCGGGGACTTCTTTGAGGAGTATCTGGACGTGCTCGACGCCGAGCAGGTCATCGACTACGCCGAGCTGGTGCATCGCAGCCGAATCCTGTTGGCCGACCCGGAGATCGCCGCGAAGCTGCGGGGCGAGATCGACGAGGTGTTCGTCGATGAGTACCAGGACACCGATCCTTCGCAGGTGCGGCTGCTGCAGGTGCTGGCTGGCAACGGCCGCAACCTGATGGTGGTGGGTGATCCCGACCAGTCGGTGTACGCGTTTCGCGGTGCGGCCCCGCGCGGGATCGGGGAGTTCGCCGACCGCTTCCGCACACGCGAGGGGCAGCCGGCCCCGGTGATCGCCCTGGGCGAGACCCGCCGGTTCGGACCGGCTCTGCTGGGCGCGAGTCGCGCGGTGGCCGAGCGGCTAGCCTTGCCGCCGAATCTGCCGCCCGGGATCCGTGAAACGTTCCGCAGCCCACGGTCGGCGCCCGGTCTGCCGTCGGGGAAGATCGAGGTCCGGACCTACGACTCGGTGGGCGCCGAGGCCGACCAGATCGCCGAACTGCTGCGTTCGGCCCACTTGCGCGAGGGGGTGGCCTGGGATCAGATGGCGGTGCTGGTCCGGTCGGGTCGGGCGATGATCCCGGGACTGAGCCGGGCGCTGAGCGCAGCCGGAGTTCCGGTCGAGGTGGCCGGCGACGAGATCCCGCTGGCCATCGATCCGGCGGTGAGTCCGCTGCTGCTGGCCTTGCTGGTGGCTTCGCGTGGCCGAGCGATCGAACCCGACGACGCCCAGGTGCTGCTGGTCTCACCGCTCGGTGGACTGGACGCGATGGCGGTGCGTCGCCTCGGGCGTGCCCTGCGCCGGTCTGAGCGGGCTGAGCTGGCCGGCACTGTGCTTCCTCGGCCCTCACCCCAGCTCATCGCCGCTGCCCTCAGCGATCCGGGGCTGCTGACCGAGTTGGCCGAGACCGACGAGCCAGACGCGCCCGAGCAGCGCACCACCGCTGCCCTGGCCGATCTGCTGCGGAGGTGCGAACGCTGCGTGCTCGACGGCGGCACCGCCGAGGAGGCGCTTTGGATCCTGTGGTCGGGGACCCGCTGGCCCGACCGGCTACGCGAGCAGGCCGCGATGGGCGGGGAGCTGAGTCGTCGCGCGAATCGCGATCTGGACGCGATCTGCGCCCTGTTCGACATCGCCCACCGATCCGACGAGGTCTCCGGGCTGCGTGGTGTGGCCGGCTTCCTGGCTGAGGTCGAGAGCCAGCAGATCCCGGCCGACACCCTGGGTGAAGCCGACCTCCGCGGTGGCGCCGTGCGTCTACTCACTGCACACCGGTCCAAGGGTCTGGAGTGGGACCTGACCGTGGTCGCCGGGGTGCAGGAGGGCGCCTGGCCGGATATCCGTCGGCGCGCTTCGCTGCTGGAGCCGGACCGGTTGGGTCCGCACGGGCTGACCGAGATCGAGCCGACCGCCGCTCGAATCGCCGAGGAACGGCGGCTGTTCTACGTGGCCTGCACCCGCGCCCGCCGCCGATTGGTCGTCACCGCGGTCGCCGGCACCGAAGGCGAGGGCGATCAACCCTCACGCTTCCTGGCCGAGTTGGGAGTATCGGTACGAGCGGTCACAGGTCGACCACGACGGCCACTGACCTTGGCCGCTCTGGTTGCCGAGCTGCGCCGGACCTGCGCCGACCCGGCGTCCCCGCCTGTCCTGCGCGACGAGGCCGCCAGCCGACTCGCCCGGCTGGCCGACGCCACCGACGAGCAAGGCCGGGCGCTGGTGCCGACCTCCGATCCAGCCCGCTGGTGGGGGATGCGAAAACTCTCCGACGCCGCCGACCCGGTGACCGCGGCGTCGGAGCCCGTCTCCTTGTCGGGCAGTCAGCTGGCCGGGCTGCTGGCCTGCCCGCGCCAATGGTTCCTGGCTCGCAAGGGCCACGCGGACCCGCCCCGCACCTCGGCGGCCACGTTCGGCTCGGTGATCCACGTGCTGGCTGACCACGGCGCCCGCGCCGACGTCAGTTCGGCCGAGCTGGCGGCTCACCTGGAACAGGTGTGGGAGCAACTCAGCTTCGATGCGAACTGGCTGTCGTCGGTTGAGCGGGTCGAGGCCGAAGCCGCCCTCGACCGGTTCGTCGCCTGGCGGTCGGCCCGCCACGGCCACCAGCTGCTGGGCACCGAGGTTCGGTTCCGCTGCCTGATCGACGTCGGCTCGGATCAGGTGCTGCTCACCGGGAGCGCGGACCGGGTGGAGCGGGACCCGGACGGACGGATCCGGATCGTCGACTTCAAGACATCTCGCGCCGCGCCCAACGCCGCCGACGTAGCCGTCGGAGACCAGATGGGGATCTACCAGCTGGCCGTGGCCGCCGGGGCGTTCGACGAGCTGGCCGGTCCCGGCGCCCGCCCGGCCGGGGCGGAGCTGGTCTACCTCCGGCTGCCGGCCGGAGCCGGGATGCTGCCCAGGACTTTCCACCAGCCGTCGCTGGACGACGTGCCGTTTCCGGTCGGATCCGACGACGTAGACGACGGCCCGGACCGGACTCAGCTGCCGGCCGGGTTGCATCTGGCGCCCACCTGGGTGCACCGCCGGCTCGCGGTGGCGGCGCACCTGGTCCGAGGCGAGCGGTTCAGCGCGCGGGTCGGTCCTGGCTGTCGTTACTGTCCGTTCGCGGCGAGCTGTCCGGCCCGGCCGGCGGGACGGCAGGTGGTCTCGTGAATGTGAATGTGCACACCCTGCCGACCCGAACCCCCCACACCACCACCTTCGGTGATCCTGAGGAACTCTCCGCCGCGCTGGGTGTCCGCTTCTCCGAGCAGCAGCTGACCGCGATCACGGCGCCGCTGGAGCCGGGGGTGATCATCGCCGGTGCGGGATCGGGTAAGACCACGGTGATGGCGGCGCGGGTGGTCTGGCTGGTCGGCACCGGTGCCGTGCGAGCCGAGGAGGTGCTCGGACTCACCTTCACCCGCAAGGCCGCCGCAGAACTGTCGCACCGGGTCGGCGCGGGGCTGGAACGGGCCGGCGTGGTGCCGAACGCCGGCATCGACGCGAGTGGCGAGCAGCTGATCATGACCTATGACGCGTTCGCTGCGCGTCTGGTCGCCGAACACGGCCTTCGTCTGGGGTACGAGTCCGATCCGACGATGATCACCGGCGCTACCCGCTACCGGTTGGCCTCCCGGGTCGTCCGGGACGCGGCCGGCCCGTTCGAGCACATCTCCCGGTTGCGACCGGCCTCGGTGACCGAGCGGGTGCTGCGGCTGGACGCCGATCTGCGGCAGCACTTGGTGCCGGCCACCGACCTCGACTCGCAGACCCGCAACCACCTGCTCAGGCTTGCGGCGGCGCCCCTGAACCGCAACCAGAACACGTACGCCGACATCAAACGAGCCGCGGCCACCGCGCAGGAGCGACTGGAGCTGGTCAGTCTAGTGCTCGCCTATCAACGGCTGAAGCAACGGCTGGGGGTTGTCGAGTTCGCTGATCAGATGGCCATCGCCGCCCAGCTCGCTCAGCAGGTGCCCGCGGTCTCGGCCCTGGTCCGTGGCGCGTACCGGGTGGTGCTGCTGGATGAGTATCAAGACACCTCCGCCGCCCAGGCGAGCATGCTGCGCGGGTTGTTCTCCGGACGGACCCCACAGGACGGGATGGGCCACCCGGTCACCGCGGTGGGGGACCCGTTCCAGGCGATCTACGGCTGGCGTGGCGCCGCGGCGAGCAACATCACCTCCTTCGCCGAGCAGTTCCGCACCGCCAGGGGGCGACCGGCGGCGCAGTTCGCGTTGACGGTCAACCGGCGCAGTGGCCGATCCATCCTGGACTTGGCCAACGTGCTCAGCCGGCCCTTGCGCGCCGACGCCACGACCCAGCCGAGCGCAGCCCAGGACCCCGCCGGCAAACCTGCTTCGGCCGGCCTCGGTCTCCTGGTCGCGCCCGACGACGCACCAACCGGGACCGTGCGCGCCGCCACTTTCGCCAGCTGGTCGGAAGAGGTGAGCTGGGTGGCCGATCAGGTGCTCGCCGCCCGGGCCGACGGCATCGCCGCGCACTGGGCCGACATCGCTGTCCTGACCCGGCGCAACGCCGACATCGCCGCCTGCTATGCCGAGCTGACCGCGCGGGACGTGCCGGTGGAGATCGTGGGGCTCGGGGGGCTATTGCTGTTGCCGGAGGTGATGGACTTGACCGCCACCCTGCGGGTCCTCGATGACGTCACCGCCAACCCGGACCTGGTCCGGCTGCTGACGGGCCCGCGCTGGCGGATCGGACCACGAGATCTGGCCCTGCTCGGCCGGCGGGCTCGGGAACTGGCCCAGACCGACGGTGCCGCCGACCGGTCCGGCGCTGGCGACGACCTGCTCAGTGATCTCGAGGGCGCCGTCGCCGATGTCGACCCGACCGAGGTCGTCAGCCTGCTGGATGCGGTCGAGAATCCCGGTGAGCTGCACTACTCGGTGGCGGCTCGGCAGCGATTCGCCCTGATCGCGGCCGAGCTGGCCGGTTTGCGACGACACGCCGGTGAGCCGGTGCTCGACCTGTGCCGCCGAGTGGTGGCCGTGCTCGGGCTGGAGGTCGAGCTGATGGCCACCCCGGAGCTGGATCGGACCAACCGCCGCGACCAACTCGGTGCCTTCTTCGACGCGGTCGCCGGCTACGTCGACGTCGACGGGGACGCATCGCTGGCCGGGCTGCTCGCCTACCTGCAGGCTGAGATCGACACCGGCGCGGGACTGGAGCAGGCGGTGCCCTCGGATCGGGAGGCGGTGAAGCTGCTGACCGTGCACCGGGCGAAAGGTCTGGAGTGGGAGGCGGTGTTCCTGCCCGCGTTGGTGAAGGGCGTCTTCCCCAGCGACCGGGTGACCGACAACTGGGTGACCAATCCCGGGGTGCTGCCAGCCGAGCTGCGCGGCGACGCCGATGCGATCCCGCAGCTCACCGAAACGTCGAATCGCGGGCTGGCCAGCTACAAGCAAGCGCTGGCAGACCAGCAACTGCTGGCCGAGGACCGGCTGGCCTACGTCGGGGCGACTCGGGCCAAACGGCTGCTGGTCGGCACCGGTCACACCTGGCGAACAGAGACAATCCGACCGCGAGTCCGGTCCACCTACCTGGACGCGATCCTCGCCGAAGCGGACCGGCAGGGTGAGGTACACGCCGAGGCGCCGCCGCCGGGGCCCACCAATCCGATGATCACCGAGGCGGCGCCGGTGCCGTGGCCGGCGCCGTACGATCCCGACGCCTGGCGACTTCGGGTGGAGGCGGCGGCAGCGGTCGAGACCGCCCGGCGGCGGTTCGCCGAGCTCGGCACGTACGAGTCCGAAGGCTCCGGTGCCGAGCTGTTGCTCGATGGCCTGGAGACCACGGCGCGGTGGGACGCCGATCTCGATCGGCTGCTGGCCGAGCAGGCCTCCGCTCGGACCGAGCGCCGCATCGTGGAGCTTCCCGACACGCTGTCGGCTTCGGCGTTGCTGCGACTGCGACACGACCCCCAGGGGCTGGCCGCCGAGATCGCCCGGCCGATGCCGCGGCCACCGTCCAGGGCGGCCCGTTTCGGGACCCGCTTCCACCAGTGGGTGGAGCGCTACTTCGGGGCGGCCATCGGCAGCGGAGAACTCGGCCAGCAGCAGCTCATCGACCTCGACGACCTGCCGGCCCGAACCGACGTCGACAGCGCCGACGAGACCGGACTGCGGGAGCTGTGTGAGGCGTTCGTGGCGGGCGCGTACGGCACCCGGGTGCCGTACGCGGTCGAGGCGCCGTTCACCATGCTGGTCGACGGCACGCTGGTCCGGGGCCGCATCGACGCCGTCTACGATCTGCGAGCCGGCTCGGACAGGTTCGACTACCAGGTCGTGGACTGGAAGACCGGCCGGGCGGAGGCGGCCGACCCGCTGCAGCTGGCCATCTATCGCCAGGCGTGGACAGAGATCTCGGGAGTTCCGGTCGATCGGGTGGACGCCGTGTTCTATCTGGTCGGGACCGACACCGTGATCCGGCCGGAGCGACTGCCCGACCGCGCGGCGATCGCTCGCCTGGTCACCGGCTCGTCGGTCGGGCACGGCTCTTCGGTCGAGCGCTTCGGGTCGTAGGCTGGGGCGGTGCTCACCTGGGCCACGGCCAGCGATCTCGACCGGGTGGATCACCACCGCCGTTCGACGGAGTGGGTGTCCAACCTGTGGCGAGCCGACGACGCGAAGCTGCTGAAGCTGGACGACCGATCGCGCTTCACCACCAACGTCGGCGGCAGCAAACTGCGGATGACCAAGCCGTTCGTGGAGTACGACAGCCAGCGTCATCGCCTTCTCGGCCTGCTCGACAGCTCCCCGATCTTCGCGGTCGAGGCCCTGACCGAAGGCGAGGTGCACGACTTTCGTGAGGTCGGTTTCCAGCTCAGCGACAACGAGCGCGACATCGCCGCGACGGCGGCCGCGATGGTGAACTGGCACCGATCGGAGCCCTTCTGTTCGCGCTGCGGCGGGGTGACCCAGGTGATCAACGGCGGATACGCACGGCACTGCGAGGTCTGTGACATGGATCACTTCCCTCGCACCGACCCCGCCGTCATCGTCGGTGTCCTCGACGACTCCGACCGGCTGCTGCTGGGCGGACAGGCCGGCTGGGGCAACCGGGTATCGGTGCTGGCCGGATTTGTGGAGGTGGGGGAGTCGTTGGAACAGACCATCCACCGCGAGATCGCGGAGGAGGCCGACGTCACGATCGCGACGACTCGCTATTTCGGCAGCCAGCCATGGCCGTTCCCGCGTTCGGTGATGGTGGCGTTCTTCGCCCGTGCCGCCTCGGCCGAGATCTGCGTCGACTCCGAAGAACTCCAGCACGCCGCCTGGATGAGCCGGGACGAGGTTCGCGAGCGTGTCGCTGCGGGCGAATTGAGCCTGCCCGGCCAGAGCTCGATCGCCTCCCGGATGATCGGGGCCTGGCTGGACGGCCAGCCCGATCTGATCTAGACGGATCTAAACGGGTCCCAGTCTGCGTTCTGCACCAGGATCCGCCTGCCTGGACCACGAACCTGTGCCGCGATTTTTGACCAGTGGGTCGAAAGTGTGGGTCTGTCCCTGGTGGGTGGCCGCAAGTTTCGACCAGTAGGTCAAAGTGGGGGTCTGTCCCTGGTAATGGCCGCAAGTTTCGACCACGCGCCCCGAACTGTCGGCAGGTGAAGATTCACGAGCTCCGCAGAACTGGTGTACGGACGGATGCAGTGTCCACGACCAGCGAAGCGACGTGATGGCTCGCCTCGGGGACATGGCAAGCGGCGACGCGCGACTCAGCTCAGTCGGCCGCGCAGCCCGCTGGCCCGGTTGGCCGGGCGCCGTACGGCACGGCGGACAGCCTCCTCGGATCCGAAGACCTGGACCCGACGACTGGCCCTGGTGACGGCGGTGTAGAGCAGCTCACGGGTCAGCAACGGAGAGTCCGGCGGCGGCAGCACGAACGACACCACGTCGAACTGGCTGCCCTGGGCGCGGTGCACCGTCATCGCGTGGGTGGTCTGGACGGCGTCCAAACGGACCGGCGAAATCAGCATCGGCGTCGCACCGCGGCTGAAGGCGGCCCGCACGCCACCGGCGGCCGCGACCACCACCCCGGTGTCACCGTTGAACAGGTTCAGGTCGTAGTCGTTGGCCGTGATCAGCAGCGGCCGACCCTGATACCACTCACCGTCCTCGGCGTAACCAGGCATCGACTCGGCCAGCCACCGCTCGGCCTCCCCGCTCCACCGAGTCACCCCGTACGGGCCGTGCCGGTGAGCACAGAGCAGTCGGTGCCGGTCCAGAGCTTCCAGGGCGGCGGGGACATCGCCCGCGGTGGCCGCCGTGCGCAGAGCCACACCGGCGTCGGTTACTGCCTGAGCCAGGCCCGCGATCCCCTCGGGCCGAGGCGAGCTGAGATCGGTCTCCACGAACACCACATCGTCGACCCCACGGCGCAAGACCTCGACCGCTGCGTCCTCGTCACAGCTTCGAACCGCTCGGGCGAGGTCTTCGATTGCTCCGCCGTATCTCCAGGTCCGCTGAAGCCTAACCACGCCCCGATCGGCCGACGGGTCAGCGCCGAGGGCGCCGGCGATGTCGGCCAGCACGGCACCCGCCTCGACCGACGAGAGCTGATCGGGGTCACCGACCAGGACCAGCCGTGCGTCTGGCCTAATCGCCTCCAGCAACCGTGCCATCAGAGTCAACGAGACCATGGACATCTCGTCGACCACGATCACCTCATGCGGCAGGTGATTCTCCGCGTTGTGCCGGAACCTGCCCCGCCGGCTCGGCTGCCAGCCCAGCAGCCGGTGCAGCGTGACCGCGCCCAGTTCAGCGATCCGGCCCGCATCATCGGCCCCGAGCTGCCGGCGAGTCTGGTGCAGCGCCTCGGTCAGCCGGGCGGCGGCCTTGCCAGTGGGCGCGGCCAGGGCGATCCGGGGCGGCCGTCCCGGTTGGTCGCTCAGCATCGCCAGCACCTTGGCCACAGTCGTGGTCTTGCCGGTGCCCGGTCCGCCAGCCAGCACGGTGACCCAACGCCGGGCGCAGACCTCGGCCGCCTGTCGCTGCCGGTCGGTCTCGCTCGGGTCGAGTCCCGCCCGGGTGAAGAGTCGCTCCAACGCGGCCGACAGCCGCTCCGCGTCGATGGTCGGCGGCGGACTCGACTCACGGTCGGCAAGTTGTCGCCGGACCGACTCCTCCTGCCGCCAGTAGCGCTCCAGATACAGCCGCCCAGCCACCAGCCGGAGCGGCCGGCCGGGCGCTGCGGCCGGGCCATCGGCGAGGGCCCGGCTCGCTCGACACCGGACGAGCCACTCAGCGGGGTCGGGCCAGGGCAGGTCTGCGGTGTCGAGTCCCTCCTCGGCGGCTTCGAACACGTCATCGGCGACCGTTTTCAGGTCGACGCACACCGAGCCCATCCGCAGCGCTCGGACGGTGAGCGCCAGGGCCAGCTGGACGGTCTCATCAGTCTCACCGGTGATCCGGGTGACCGTGACGGCAGTGTGCACGTCGGCGAAGTCCAGCACACCAGCGGCGTTGAACCTCGTCAGCAGTCCATCGGCGCCGACGGCCAGAGCAGGCTCGGTCGCCGGACGCGTGCTCATGGTCGTGGCCGTGGCCGTGGTCGTGGTCGTGGTCGTGGTGGTGGGGGTGGGGGGGGGCGTGGTGGTGCGGCAGGTGGTGGGGACTTGGGTACCCGCAG
>JAKDLH010000102.1 GCA_030452945.1 Microlunatus sp.
AAACCGATGGAATGGCTGGTCATGCAAGTCGCGCGCCTGCGCCGCCGCCAGGACAGCGGCTCGATCGAGCCGAGTACTCATCGGTCGGGTGCGAGACGTGCTCGGCCGGCACCCGGGCTCATCCGACCCTAATCTCCACTTCCGGGCGGAAGCTCGCTGGGCTTATTCAGGTAGCGTGGGGCAACAAGCCAGGCCAACCCGGGAACTGGACGACGACAGCATCGGGAATTGCTGCTCGTTGCCCCGCGCGTTTCGCGGTGCGCGGAGAGCTAGTTCATCATCCCGTCGACGAACTCCTTGTTCTGCTCAGCCCAGGCCTTGGTGCCGGCCTCGACGTCGTCCGGGTGGTCCTGGAGCGCGACCTTCTCCAGATCCGCGAGTTCCTTATCGCTCATCTTGAAGGTCTTCATGGCCTCGATCACCTCAGGATTGCTCTTGGCGAAGTCCTGGCTTGCACCGATATGGGCCTTGTCCGGCTTTCCCATGGCTCCCTTCGGATCGGTCAGGTCCTTGATGGGGAAGGCGCTATAGGCCCAATGGGGATGCCACAGAGTCACCACGATCGGCTTCTTGGCTTCGGTGGCGCGCTTCAACTCGGTGAGCATGGCTGGCGTCGACGAGGTCTCCAGGGTGAAACCGTCGAGACCGTAGTCCTTGATGGCCTGCTCAGTCACTCGGGTCAGTCCCGCTCCCGGCTCGATGCCGACGATCTTGCCGTCGAACTCAGCCGCCTTGCCCTTAAGGTCGGCGATCGAAGTGACATCCACGTAGTCCGGTACGGCAATGTTCAAGGTTGCCTGGTCATACCAGGCGCCGACATCGACGATGTCATCGCCGTACTGCTTCCAGTAGTCCCCGTGAGTCTGCGGCAACCACATGTCCATGTAGAGGTCGACGTCACCCTTGGCCAGTCCGATGTACATGGGTGCTGCGTCGAGTTCCTGGAAGGAGACGTCATAGCCTTTCTCATCTAGGACGTACTTCCACAGGTGGCTGACGACCAGGTCCTCGTCCCATCCGGGCACGACAGCTATCGTTACCGACTTGTTGCTGCCTGGCTCCGCGTCGGAGCTCCCTGAGCTGCCGGCGCCGCAGGCGGCCAGGATTACCGCCATCACTGTGCCGATGACCAGGGTCGCGGCTATCCGAGTCGTTCTCATGAAACTCCTTCGTAGCTGATAGGCATTTCCTTGGTTATGCGCCTCAATGAGCCGGGGCGGTCTTCTTGGTCGCTTTTGCCACAGCAGATCGAGACCCGAGAGCGGCCGTGAGACGATCAAGGTATACCGCCAAGATCACCACACCCACACCGGCCGAGAAACCCTTGGCGATGTCGAGACGAGTGATGCCGGAATAAACCGCGCCGCCCAAGCCACCAGCGCCGACGATGCCGGCGATGACGACCATGGACAGCGACAGCATGATCACCTGGTTAATCCCGGCCATGATGGTGGGCATGGCAAGTGGTATTTGGATCCGGAACAAAATCTGCTTCGGTGGAGCGCCGAACGCGTGACCAGCCTCCACCATCTCCGGGTCGACCTGCCGGATTCCCAACTCGGTCAGCCGCACTCCAGGGGCCATGGCGAAGATGATTGTCGCGACGATTCCGGGTGTGGCACCGATGCCGAAGAAGAACAACGTGGGAATTAAGTAGACGAAGGCAGGCATCGTCTGCATAAAGTCCATGATTGGTCGCACGACCCCCGACACCTGGCTATTACGAGCCGCCGCGATCCCGATGGGAATGGCGAAGATGGTGGCGAAAAATGCTGCGATAAGTACCAAAGCCAAGGTGTCCATCGACTCTGGCCACCAGCGCATAGCCTGAATCGCGAGCATCCCGATCAACGAACCGAGACCGAACTTCCAACCCCGAACAAAGAATCCCAGCAGCCCGAGCGCCAGGGCCATGATGAGCGGAGGAATAGCGGTGAGCAGATCGGAAAGGTGCTCGTACAAGAGATCGTCGAGTACGAATCCGATAAGACTCAGCAAACCGCCGAGATTATCGCTGACCCAGGTCACCAGGGCTGCGAACCAGTCACCGATAGGTAGTGCTGGCAGGAAATCCTGGTCCATGCCTACACCGCCTCCCGCTCGTGCACAGCAGGTTCGACTTTCAAAGCGTTCAGGAGGGTGACGATGGGTATCACCCCATCTAGCCGATCGCCCTCCCCGAGGACCGGGAGCGCGGCTCTGGATTGGGCCGCCTCACTAAACAGGTCGGCGATGGCCACATCGCGCGTGACGGTAGCGATGTCGGTTTGGAGCACGTCGTTCAGATCACTACGACCGTTGTGGACGGCTTGAGCGATGTCGGGGGCGAACACCACGCCGCGCAGGCGCTTGTCACGGTCGACCACGAAGAGCTCGGTCAGCTGATGGTCACGCATCAGCTTGTGAGCGGCCATCGGTCCGGACTCCGAACCGAGCACCGCCACTGGTGGCTCCATCACCGAGGACGCCGTCAGTATGCGGGTCCGGTCCACGTCCTGGACGAACTGGGCCACATAGTCGTTGGCCGGATCGTGCAGGATCTGCTCGGCTGTCCCGATCTGCACGATCGACCCGGAGCGCATCATCGCAATCCGGTCACCGAGCCGCATGGCCTCGTTGAGATCATGAGTGATGAACAGGATTGTCTTGTCGAGACGGTGCTGCAGCTCGATCAGCTGATCTTGCATCTCCCGCCGAATCAGCGGATCGAGGGCGCTGAAGGCTTCATCCATCAGCATGATTTGCGTTTCACAAGCCAAGGCTCGCGCCAGGCCGACTCGTTGACGCATCCCTCCCGACAGCTGCCCGGGCAGTGAGTCACCCCAACCGTCCAAGCCCACCATGCCGAGTGCCTCAGCGGCCTTCGCTTCACGCTCTGTTTTCCCGACGCCCTTCACCTCAAGCCCGTAGGCCGCGTTCTCCCCGACGGTGCGGTGAGGAAACAAAGCGAAGTGCTGGAAAACCATGCTGACCTTCTGGCTACGCACCCGACGCAGCTGCTTGGCGGACAGTTTCGTGATGTCCTCCTCGTCGATGTACATCGACCCAGCGGTAGGCTCAAGAAGCCCGTTCACCATGCGAAGCAACGTCGATTTTCCCGACCCGGACAGACCCATCACGACGAAGATCTCGCCCGGGCTCACATCGAAGGTCGCGTCTATCACGGCCGCCGTGATGCCAACCTCGCGAAGCTCCTCGACACTCGCGCCGGCGCGGAGTTTATCGACGGCATCTTCCGCGCCACGACCGAACACTTTGAATGTTTGCTCTGATCGAATCAGTGGCGTCACGGCAACCTCCTGGATATCGTCACTTATCAATCAGATTCCGGGCCTAACCTCGGCAGTCCACCGGCCCAGCGTTGCTCGCCAGCCGCGGCGAAGAACTCGGCCGTGCGTCGTCCAGTGCGCCACGCTACCCCAATCCACCCGCCGGCAGGCGGATTTGCTAGGGGGGACTAGACCGCCGAGGTGCACGACTCCGCAGTGATCATCGCTTGGCTAACGCGATCTGGTCGAGGGTGTCGAGTGCGTCAGCCAACGTCGGATGATCTCGTGTGCCGCGCCGGACCACGGCAGACCGTACTGCCAAACTGGCTTACAGCTCCGACGCCCGGCGATCCTCGTGGACCCGGGCGAGTTGGTCCAGAGCGTCGAGTGCGTCAGCCACCGTCGGATGATCCCGGCTGCCGCGCCGGACCGCGGTGAGGATGTGTCGGGAGGGAGTCGGGTCGCCCCGCAGCGGAACGCGGACGATCGGGTAGCCGGCGGGCATCCGCGCCAGACGCGGGACCAGAGCCACGCCGAGACCAGCCGCGACCAGCGCGGCGCCGGTCTCCCAGTCGGTCGACTGGTGCGCCACGGACGGAGTGAAACCGGCCGCGGCGCAGGCGGTCAAAACCAGCTGGTGGTACGGGCGTCCCGGCCGATCGGTGATCCATGATTCGTCCACGGTCTGGCTGAGTCGGACGGAGTGCCGCTGGGCGAGCGGGTGAGCGGCGGGGACCAGCAGATCGAGCGGGTCCTCCAGCAGCGGACGCTGGTCGAAGCGGCGATCGTTGGTGGGCGGCAGGGATTCGGTGGCGACCACGACGGCGATGTCGGCCTCGTCAGCGAGCAACAGTTCGAAGCAGGTCTCTGGGTCTTCCTCGACGACGCGTACCTCGCCGCGCGGGTGACTTGCGAGAAACCGGGCGGCGACCTGGGGGAGCAACACCGCGGCGGCGGTCGAGAAGCCGCACAGCCGCAGCCGATCGGCTCCTTCCTCCGCGCTCGCGGCCAGCTCGGCGCGAATCTGCTCCCAGCGGGCGTACAGATCATCGGCGTGATCCAGCAGCAGGCGAGCCGCGGAGGTCAACCGGACTCCGCGCCCCTGGGGCAGCAGCAGTTCGACCCCGAGGTCTTGTCCGAGCGTCCGAAGCTGGTGCGAGACGGCTGAGGGGGTGTAGTTCAACGACCGCGCGGCGGCTGTGATGGTGCCCCGTGCGGCGACCATCCTGAGCACCCGGAGCCGGTGATCGATCATGAGTTATCTTTGCACAAACAACACCATTTTTGTTCACTTTATTTTCAGATCCAGTACTGCCAGAATCAGGCCATGTCCCTGGTCCTCGATCCGCTGCTCGAGCCCTTCCAGCTCCAGCACCTGACCTTGCGCAACCGGGTGGTCAGCACGTCTCACGAGCCGGCGTACGCCGAGGAGGGGATGCCCAAGGAGCGGTACCGGCTCTATCACGTGGAGAAGGCGCGGGGCGGCGTGGGGCTGACCATGATCGGCGGCTCCGCCGTGGTGGCACCGGACAGTCCGCCAGCGTTCGGCAACCTGCTCTTGTATCGCGACGACATCGTTCCGTGGCTGCGACAGCTGAGCGACGACGTGCACCAGGCGGGCGCGGCCGTGATGTGCCAGGTGACGCACCTGGGACGCCGAACGAGCAACTTCACCGACGACTGGCTCCCGGCCGTCTACCCCTCGGCCTTGCGCGAGCCGGCGCACCGCTCCTTCCCTAAGGTCGCCGAGGGTTGGGACCTGGACCGGATCGTCGCGGCGTATGAGGATGCGGCGGTTCGCTGCCGCGACGCCGGACTCGACGGGATCGAGCTGCAGCACTACGGGCACCTCCTGGACGGGTTTCTCTCTCCGGCCACCAATCACCGGGACGACGAGTTCGGCGGCAGCCTGGAGAACCGGATGTCGTTTCCGCGGCGAGTAATTCGCGCGGTCCGGGCCGCCGTCGGTTCCGACTTCATCGTCGGGATCCGGATGTCCATGGACGAGGACACCCCCGGTGGTCTCGGCCGGGACGAGGCGCTGGAGGCGCTGCGTCGCTACGTCGAGGACGGCATCGATTTTCTCAGTGTCATCAAAGGCACCATCGACAGTGACGCCACCCTGGCCAAGGTGATTCCGTCGATGGGGACCCCGTCGGCTCCGTTCCTGGAGTTCGCCGGGGAGATCAAGCGGGCGATCGACATCCCGGTCATGCACGCGTCACGCATCGCCGACGTGGCGACCGCGCGGTACGCGATCCGGGAAGGACTGCTGGACCTGGTCGGCATGACCCGACCACAGATCGCCGACCCTCACCTGGTGCGCAAACTGATGGCTGGGGAGGAGGACCGGATCCGCCCTTGCGTCGGCGCCAACTACTGCCTGGACGCCATCTATGCCTCCGGTGACGCCAAGTGCATCCACAATCCGGCCACCGGACGCGAGCAGACCCTCACCCACACTGTGCGGCCCACGTCCGGCAGGTCGAAGAAGGTGGTCGTGGTGGGAGCCGGTCCGGCCGGCCTTGAGGCAGCCCGGGTTCTCGGCGAGCGAGGTCACCAGGTGGTGGTCATGGAGGCCGCCGACCACCCCGGCGGACAGGTCCTCCTGGCGGCCACCGCGCCCCGCCGGCGGGACCTGATCGGCATCGTGGACTGGCGGATGACCGAGGCCAAGTACGCCGGGGTGGAGTTCCGCTTCGGCGTTCTGGCCGACGCGGAAACGGTGCGGGCCGGGAACTGCGATCTGGTCATCGTGGCCACCGGTGGCCTGCCCAATCGCTCGTTCCTGGCCGCGGGACAGGAACTGGTCTTTGACACTTGGGACGTGATGGACGGCTCAGTGCGTCCGTCGGGAACGGTGCTGGTCTACGACGACAACGGCGCCGAGCCGGCCCTGGACGCCACCGAGTTGCTGGCCCGACGCGGGGCCAGCGTCGAGTTCGTCACCCCTGAGCGGATGCTCGCACCTCAGGTCGGGGCTATGAACTCTCCGGCCTACCTCAAGGTGTTCGCCGAGCACGACGTCTCGATCACCCTCGGCTACCGCCTGGTCAAGGTCCGGCGAGACGGCGCCGGGCGCCTGGTGGCTCACCTGTTCAACGACTACGCCGATCTCGAGGTCGAGCGAGTCGTCGATCAGGTGGTGACTGAACACGGCACCCTGCCGAACGACGAGCTCTACTTCGACCTGGTGGCCGGCTCAGTCAACCTCGGTGAGGTCGACCAGCAGGCGCTGCTCGCGCAGCGCCCGCAGACGATCCGCACCAATCCCGCTGGTCAATATCAGCTGTTCCGGATCGGTGACGCGGTCGCCAGCCGCAACATCCACGCGGCCATGTACGACGCCCTCCGTCTGTGTCTGCCCGTCTGAGCCAAAACCTGCTAGCCCCCGTAAGGAGAACCCGATGACCACCCTCGCCGACCCCAGCGCTGAGCCGCGAGCGACCGCCGACCTGATTGCTCGGCGGGTACCCGGCTATTCGCTCGAGGCGCCGTTCTACACCAGCCCCGAGCTGTTCGACCTCGACCTCAGTGCGGTCTTCGCCCGGAGCTGGCTCTTCGCGGCCTTGGACGCCGAGATCCCCGAGCCCGGTGATTACACCACGGTGGACGTCGGGCCGTACTCGGTCATTTTGGTGCGCGACGACGACGAGGTGGTCCGGGCGCTGCACAACGTCTGCCGCCACCGCGGATCCAGGCTGCTCAACGACCCTGCCGGCTCGGTCGGCAACATCGTCTGCGGCTACCACCAGTGGACGTACGCGACCGACGGGTCACTCCTGCACGCCGGTCAGCAGCGGCCCGAGTTCTGCAAGAGCGATCTCGGGCTCAAGCCGGTGCACGTGCGGGAGGTCAGTGGACTGATCTTTATCAGTCTGGCCGAGCAGCCCCCCGCCGACTTCGACGACGTGGCTGCGCGGATCACGCCGTACCTGGTGCCGCACCAACTGCGCCGCACCAAGGTCGCGGCCCGGGTGGACATCATCGAGGAGGCCAACTGGAAGCTCGTGATGGAGAACAACCGCGAGTGTTACCACTGCGACGCCGGCCATCCCGAGTTGATCTGCACCTTCTTCCCGACCTACGGCTATCCGGAGGATGAGATCCCGGCCCGGCTGCGGCCGGCGCACGAGCGCTACCGGCAGGCTGAGGCGGAGCTCGAAGCGCGGTGTACGGAGCGGGGCATGCCGTTTGCCCCGATCGAGGAGCTGGACAACCGCCCGTCGGGCTTTCGGATTCAGCGTGAGGCCTTAGACGCCGCCGGCGAGTCCTACACCCTGGATGGCAAGGTCGCCTCTACCAGGCTGCTCGGCGATTTTGACCACGCCCGCCTGGGGCGGCTGTCGCTGCACATTCAGCCCAATGCGTGGTTCCACTTCCTCAGTGATCACGCGGTCACGTTCTCGGTGGTTCCGCTGGCTCCGGACCGGACTCTGGTGCGCAGCACCTGGCTGGTCCACGAAGACGCGGTGGAGGGAGTCGACTACGACCTGGACACCCTCACCCACGTCTGGCGCAAGACCAACGAGCAGGACAGCGTGTTCTGCGCCCGCGTCCAAGCTGGGGTGAGCAACCCGGCTTATGTCCCGGGCCCGTACGCTCCGAGCGAGTACCAGGTGGAGGCGTTCTGCGCCTGGTACGTGGATCGACTGAAGGAGTACCAGGGCCTTGACTGACATCCTTTCGGGGGTCCTGCCCACATCGGATCCCGATACCGACCCAGGGACCCCGGATCAGTCCGAGATCGACGAACACCTCGTCTGCGTCGAGCGCATCGCAGTGACGCACGACGTGACCACCTTTGTGCTGGCACCCAGATCGACTCGGTGGTTCTACTTCCAGCCGGGCCAGTACGTCACCATCACGGTGAATCTTGACGGTCAGGAGGTCAACCGCTGCTACACCATCTCCTCACCGCCCACCCGCCCGGACCGCTTGACGATCACGGTCAAGCGCGTGCCCGGAGGACCGGTGTCGAACTGGCTGCACGACCGGCTGACGGTCGGCGACACAGTGCCAGTCACCGGACCCCTCGGGCGGTTCACCACCGATCGGCATCCCGCGTCGAAATATCTCTTCCTCTCCGCCGGGAGCGGCATCACGCCGTTGATGTCGATGACTCGCACGATCATCGACCTCGACACTGAGGTCGATGTGATTTTCGTGCACAACGCGCGCACCCCGGACGACATCATCTTCCGACGCGAGCTCGAGACCATCGCCGCTGATCACCCGAAGGTCACGGTGGTGGCGATCTGCGAGCAGGACTCGACATCACAGGAGTGGGCCGGTCACCGGGGCCGGCTGTCGCTGCCCCTGCTGCGAGACATCGCCGTGGACCTGCCCGAGCGGGAGATCTTCACTTGCGGCCCGGCGCCCTATATGACCGCCGTACGCTCCATGCTGGACGAGGCCGGAGCAGATCCGGCTCGCCGTCACGAGGAGACCTTCAGCTTCGAGGATCTGATCGGCACCCGGGCGTTGGCTAGCTCCGAGTCGTCCGTGCCGACCTCAGAGCAGGTCGCGGCCGAGGTCAAAACCTTTTCGGTGGAGTTGCGTCATCGCCGCCAGACCATCGAGTGCGATGCCGACACCACAGTGCTCCAAGCCGCGCTGCGGGCCGGAGTGAGGCTGCCGTCCTCCTGCGAGGAGGGTGTCTGCGGCACCTGCAAGAGCAGCCTGCTGTGCGGCAGTGTCGATATGCAGCACGCGGGTGGCATCCGCCCCCGCGAGATCGCCCAGAACAAGATCTTGGTCTGCTGCTCGAAGCCACTCGAGGACCTGATCATCGACGCCTGAGCCGGTAGGAGGGTTCATGTCAGTAGCTGACGCCGTCCGCGTGGTCGAGCCGACATCGGCGTACGCCGAATTCGATCTGCGCCGGATGCGGCGGGAGCGGTTGGCTCGCACGCGACATTCACTGCGCGCCCACCAGCTTCCGGCGGCGCTGCTGTTCGACCCGCTGAACGTGTGGTACGCCGTGGTCGAGGGAGCGATGCCGGTGTTCAACCTGCACGTCTCGTTCCGTTGGGCGCTGGTCCCGGTGGAGTCCGAGCCGGTGCTGTGGGAGTACCCGGAGTCCATGCATCTGACGGGTGCCGCCTGGTCGGGGGATCTTCGGGCGGCGAAGGGATGGTCCTTCTTCGGCTCCGGGTCCAACAGTGAGGCCGACACGCGTGCCTTCGCCGCCCAGGTGGCCCGGGTGTTGAGCGAACGGGGCCTGTTGGGTGAGCCCATCGGGGTGGACCGGTTGGAGACGGCCGGGCATCTGGCCCTGGCCGAGGCCGGGATCACCATGGTCGACGCCCAGCCGGCCATGGAGCGAGCGCGAGCGATCAAGACGCCTGACGAGCTCATCGCCATCCGGACCAATGCGCGGAACTGTGATCGGGCGATCGAGGAGATGCTGGGCCGGATGCGCCCGGGAGTCACCGAGAACCAGCTGTGGGGCACCCTGGTCGGGACCGGCCTGCAGACCGGAGCGTTGTGGTGTGAGACCCGGTTGCTGTCGTCTGGTCCGCGGACCAACCCCTGGATGCAGGAGGCCACTCATCGTGAGGTTCAGGATGGGGATCTGGTCGCCTTCGACACCGACCTGGTCGGTGAAAACGGATACTTGACCGACATCTCCCGCACCTATC
>JAKDLH010000103.1 GCA_030452945.1 Microlunatus sp.
CAAGGACTGATACTCGATGATCACGCTGGAACGAGCCAGGACCACGAAGGTCACCTGGGTGTCCCTGCTCGGCTTGATCCTGGTGCCACTGCTGGTGGCCGCCGGATTCTTGTGGGCGACCTGGGACTCCACCTCCCGGCTGGATCGGGTGCAGGCCGCGATCGTGAACAACGACGAGGGCACCACCATCGACGGGCAGCTCGTCCCACTGGGCCGTCAGTTGGCGGGTGGGCTGGTCACTGGAGGCTCCGAACAGAGCAATGGGGGCCAAAGCAACGGGGACCAAGCAGATGACGAACCGGGCAACTTTGACTGGGTGCTGACCGATGCCGAGGACGCTCAGGGCGGGCTGGAATCGGGCAGCTACGCCGCGGTGGTGACCATCCCGGAGGACTTCTCCCGCCGGGCGACCTCGTTCTCGAAGTCGAAGGCCGAGGACATCGAACCCGCCACCATCGACGTGCAAACCTCGCAAGTCAGGGGCATCGCCGACGGCGTGATCGCGCAGGCGATCACCGCGGCCGCCCGGGACGCGCTGAACACCGAGCTGACCAGGAACTACCTCGACAACATCTACCTCGGTTTCAACTCGACCAAGGAGCAGTTCGACACCATCGCGAGCGCGGCCCGGAAGCTGGCTAACGGGTCGGCCGATCTGGCCGACGGGCTAGACCGGACGGCCACCGGCACCCAGGACCTGGCCGACGGGCTAGACCAGCTGGACGACGGGACCCAGCAGCTGGCCACCGGGACCGGAAAGCTCAGTACCGGCGCAGATCAGCTGGCCACCGGCACCCGTCAACTGGCCGATGGGACCAAGACCTTGCCCAAGCAGACTCGGCAGCTGGCCGACGGCGCGCAGAAGTCAGCAGACGGCGCGGACGATCTGGCCGGTGGAGTGAAGAAGTACGTCGGGGGTGTGAAGCAGCTCGACCAGCAGTTTCCGGCGTTCGCCAAGGGTTTAGGGGACGCGGCCGACGGGTCGAAGGAGCTGGCGTCAGGGACGAAACAGCTGTCGAACGGGATGACGGCGTACGCGGCTGGCAGTGAGAGGTTTTCGGAGGGATTTAAACAGTACGCAACTGGCATGTCCAAAGCGTCAGCTCAGCTACCTGACAAAGACAAGATCGTTCAGGTACTCACTGACCAGGAACTAAAAGAACCTGAGCAAAGATGCGAAGCTTTGATCAAGGCCCAACTGCTCCGGCCAGATCAGTGCGAGCCGTTCCTCATGGGCGTCGGAGCCGGAGCCGCCGTTGCTCGCAGCGGACTCGATGACCAGCCTAAACAAGGCGGCAAGACAACTCCTGGCTTGCTGACCGCGGCCAAGGGTCTGGCCACCGGTGCCGACACTCTCGCCACCAGCACCGCCAAGCTCGCCACCGGCGCCACCACGTTTAGCGCCGGCTTGACCAAGCTCGATACCGGCGCCGACAAGATCGAAGACGGCCTCGGCCAGCTCGCCAAGAACGGCACCACTCTCTCCACCGGCACCAAGAGTCTGGCCAAGGGCTTGGACAAGCTGGCCAACGGTACCGATCAGCTGGCCGACGGGCTGAAGCCACTGGCCACCGGCCTCAGTCAGACGGCCACGGCGACCCGGAAGCTGGCCACCGGAGTCGAGGGCATCGCCAGTGGCACCACCGAACTCGCCACCGCGACGTCGCAGTCGGCGACGGGAGCCCAGAAATTGGCCGACGGTGTGGACTCCCTTGCCGACGGACAGCAGAAGCTGGCTGACGGTTCCGACGAACTGGCCACCGGTCTGGAGAAGGGCGCCAAGCAGGTACCGACCTACGACAAGGCGCAGCGCACCGCGTTGTCCACGGTGGTCGCCACCCCGGTCACGGCCCAGAGTCCGTCGTCGCTGTTCGCCGACATCGCCAACACCACGTTCCTGGCCGTCCTCGCCTTGTGGCTGGGCGGTCTGGCCAGCTTCGTCGTCCTCCGGGCGATCCCGTCGCGGGTGCTCACCTCGATGAAGCCGTCCTGGCGGCTGGCCGCTGAGGCCCTGCTGCCGGCGGCCGGGATCGCCGTCGTCCAGGGGATCACGCTGACCGTCGTGCTGCAGAACCTGCTCGAACTCACCTCCTACCAGACCGCGCAACTGCTGCCGTTCACCCTGCTGGCCGCGCTGGCCTTCGTGGCGGTCAACCATGCCCTGGTTGCCTGGCTCGGTGGTGTCGGACGATTCATCTCAGTCGCGGCGGTGGTCCTGTCGGCGGCGGCGGCGATCACCGACGCCATCCCGATGTCCTTGCAGCAGCTGGTCGGCACCTTGCCGATGACCCCTGCCCTGGAAGGTACGCGCGCGATCGTCAGCGGTGGCACCGGCGCCGCGGGCTCCGTCGGTCTGCTGCTGGTCTGGCTCGTGGCTGGGTTGGCGGCCGGCGTCCTGGCCGTCGCCCGGCGCCGGATGGCCCGGGTGCCGCAGGCGATCCCGGTCCAGACCTGACCTCCGGTCTTGACCGTGGGCGGGCGCCAGTTGGTGCGGGTCTGCCAGGATGGTGCTTCCCTTCGAATCACCATCAGGAGAGATTAGATGCCCGCGGACCGATTCGTCGAGCAGCTCAACACCCAGATCGGCCACGAGTTCGCCGCGCACCAGCAATACGTCGCGTGCGCGGTCTACTACGACGCGCTGACCATGCCGCAGATGGCTGGCTTCTTCTACGCCCAAGCCCTGGAGGAGCGCGACCACGCGATGATGATGGTGCAGTATCTGGTCGACTCCGACGCAAAGGTCACCATTCCGGGCGTCGCGGCCCCCCAGACCACGTTCGTCGACGTGATGGCGCCGATCGCCTTGGCGCTGGCGCAGGAGAAGCGGGTCGCCGACCAGATCAACGAGCTCACCCGGATCGCCCGGGAGGAGTACGACTTCGCCTCCGATCAGTTCATGCAGTGGTTCATCAAGGAGCAGGTGGAGGAAATCGCGACCATGAGCGACCTGTTGACCGTGGTGAACCGGGCTCGGCACGACATCGAGGCGATCGAGGACTACGTCCAGCGCGAGACCGCCGGTGAGAGCGCCGATCCGACCGCGCCGGGTGTGGCTGGCGGCTGATTTATGGTACGCTTGTACCTTATTCTGGTGTAATGTAGGAGGGTTTTTGGTGGCCGACGACCGAGAGGGCGCCGTGCTCGAGGAAGCCACCACGGACCCCGAGCGTCGCGCCAGCTACGACGTGATCGCCGGCAAGAATGTCCGGCTGGCCAGCGCCCTTCGAGCGGCGCAAGCCGAACTGGCTACTGCTCGCCGTGAGGTGAAACGACTCACGACTCCGCCGTCGAGCTACGGGGTCCTGCTCTCCAAAGACCCGATGAACCGGGTCGCGGACGTGGTCCACGTCGGCCGTCGGCTGGAGGTCTCGGTCAGCGAGACGGTGGCGATGGGTTCGCTGGAAGCGGGCCAGCGGGTCAAGCTCAACGAGAACCTGGTGCTGATCGCCGCGGGTCCCTGTGACGACCTGGGGCAGCTGGTCCAGGTCAAGGAGACGATGGACGCCGACCGGGTGCTGGTCGCCGTACGGGACGACGAGGAACTCGTCCTGCGCCGCGGCGAGGCTCTGCACGGCACGCATTTGCGTCCGGGTGACGCCGTGCTGGCCGACGTGCGGGCCGGTTTGATCTACCGCCGCGTGGTCCGCCCGGAAGTGGAGGAACTGCTGCTCGGCGAAGTCCCGGACACCGACTACGCCGACATCGGCGGTCTCGCCGGACAGGTCGAACTCATCCGCGATGCGGTGGAGATGCCCTTCCTGCACCCCGAGCTGTACCGCGAGCACGGGCTCAAGCCGCCCAAGGGCGTCCTGTTGTACGGTCCGCCCGGTTGCGGCAAGACGCTGATCGCCAAAGCCGTGGCTACGTCGCTGTCGAAGGCGGCCGCCACCCGATACGGGCACGCGGCGCAGCGCAGCTACTTTCTCAACATCCGCGGTCCCCAACTGCTCAACAAGTACGTCGGCGAGACCGAGCGGCACATCCGCCTCATCTTCGCCCGGGCGCGGGAAAAGGCCGAGCAGGGCATCCCGGTCATCGTCTTCTTCGACGAGATGGAGGCACTGTTCCGCACCCGCGGCACCGGTACGTCCTCCGATGTGGAGAAGACCGTCGTGCCTCAACTCCTCGCCGAGATCGACGGGGTCGAGTCCCTGGACAACGTCGTGGTGATCGGTGCCTCCAACCGGGAGGACATGATCGATCCCGCCATCCTGCGTCCGGGTCGTCTCGACGTGAAAATCCGCATCGACCGGCCGGACCGGGCCGGATCGGTGGAGATCCTCGAACAGTATCTCACCGAGGCCGTGCCGATCGCCGCGCACGAGATCGAACGGGCGGGCAGCCTCGCCGCCGCCGTCGCCGCGATGCGCGAACGGGTCGCGGACCGGCTCTTCGAGGTGTCGGTCGAGACCGAGTTCGTCGAGGTCGGCTATCTCGACGGTCGCACCGAGACGCTACACCTGCGGGACTTCGTCTCGGGCGCGATGCTGGCCAACATCGTCGACCGGGCCAAGAAGTTCGCCATCAAGTCCTTGCTCACCGATGGTGAACGGGGCATCACAACCGAACACCTACTGGATGCGGTCAGGACCGAGATCGTGGAGAATCAGGACTTGCCCTCCACCGCCGACCCTGACCAGTGGATCCGTGCCTCCGGACGCAAAGGCGACCGGGTCACCTCGCTGCGGGTGGTGTGGAGAGACCACGCAGCCGGAGCGGTTGGAGGTCCCCGATGAGCGGTCCGAACTCCTCGGTCGGTGTCCGCCGGATCATGGGGATCGAGACGGAGTACGGGATCTTCGCCCCGGCCTGCCCGGACGCCGATCTGAACGATCTTTCGGTCGAGTTGCTGGCCGAGTACGCGGCCGTGTGCCGCGAGCGCGGCGTGGCCGACGTGCGCTGGGACTACTCCGGCGAGGCGCCCACCGACGACGTCAGCGAGGCCGCGGTACCCGTCGCCCGGCTCTCGGCTCAGGAGCGGCGGTGGTATCGCGGCACCTCGACCGTGCTCACCAACGGCGCCCGGTTGTACGTGGACCACTCCCACCCCGAGTACGCCGCTCCCGAGGCCGACACCCCGCGTCTGGCCGCGATCTACGACCTGGCCGGTCGGCGGGTGATGGCGGAGGCCGTGAATCGGCGGTCGCAGCGACCGGATCTGGTCCAGTTCACGGCGTTCCGGAACAACTTGGACGGCAAGGGGGCGGCCTACGGCACGCACGAGAACTATCTGGTCGACCGGGCCGTACCGTTTGCTGACCTGACCGAGGCGCTGGTGCCCTTCCTGGTCACGCGCCCGGTGCTCTGCGGTCCGGGACGGGTGGGCCTGGGACCGGCCAGTGAGGAACCGGGCTTCCAGATCTCTCCGCGCGCGGACTACATCGAACGAGTGCTCGGGCTGGAGACGACGGCCCGTCGTCCGATCATGAACACCCGCGACGAACCGCACGCTGACCCCGAACGCTGGCGGCGTTTGCACGTGATCACCAGCGACGCGAACAGCGCCGACACCCCGATCCTGCTCAAACTGGGCACGCTCTCGCTCCTGCTCGCGGTGCTGGAAAACCACGGGTTGCCCGAGGAGTGGGCAGCGCTGCGACTCGCCGACCCGGTCACGGCCTGCCGAGACGTCTCCCGTGATCTCACCCTGACCCGCCGGCTGCCGCTGGCCGACGGTCGCGAGCTCACCGCTCTCGAAGTGCAGACTGCCTACCTGCGGGGCGTGGAGCGGGTGCTCGCGTCGGATGTCCAGGCCCAAGATCCGCAGACCGCTGAGATCGTGGACCGGTGGCGAACCGGGATCGAGGCGTTGACGAACGACATGTGGTCCGCCACCGGCGTGGAGTGGATCGCGAAGCTCACCATGCTGCGTTCCCTCGCCGAGCGGCAGCAGCTGGGCTGGGACGCTCCGTTGCTGGCGGCGCTGGACTTGCAGTGGTCCGACGTCCGCCCAGATCGTGGTCTGGCGCAGCGACACGGTGCGGCCATCGGGCTACCCCGGATCTTCAGTGACACCGAGATCGCCCGCGCTGAGATCACCCCGCCGCCGACCACCCGCGCCTGGCTGCGGGGGGAGGCCGTACGCGTCCTCGGGGGCGATGCCCTGTACGCGGCCAGCTGGCACTCCCTGGTCCTCGACACCGGAGCCGACCTGCTTGAGCGCGTGGCGATCTCGGATCCGTGGCGCGGGAGCCGCGCGGATGTCGCCGATCTCCTGCAGTCGCCGGAAGATCCGGTCGGCTTGCCCGAGCGGATGTTGGCTGCCCTCGGCCCAGTGGCGACCTGACCCCAGCCGGTCCCGAACCGACCGCGACACCGAATAGGAGCGAAGTACACCCATGAAACAGATTCACCGCACGTCCTCCCGCAGCGCCGAGCCGGTCGATCCGCCCGAGCCGGTCGATCCGCCGGCTCCCGCCGCGGCAGCTGGTCAGCGTCTGGACTCGATCCTGGACGACATCAGCGATGTCCTGGAGACCGACGCCTTGACCTTCGTCCAGAGTTACGCCCAACAGGGCGGTCAGTGACGCCTCGGATTTTCGGCCTGGAGACTGAGTACGGCATCATCGTCGCCCGCCGTCCAGGCGCGTCGCCGACGTCAGCCCGGGAAGGCGGCGAACTGCCCACGGTCGAGCAGGCCGTGAAGCTGATGTTCGAAGCGACCCCGAACGCGTTCCGGACCACCAACCACTTCCTGCCCAACGGCGGCCGGCTCTACGTCGACATCGGCAGCCATCCGGAGTACGCCTCCGCGGAGTGCGTCCGGCTGGACGACCTGGTCGCCAACGATCAGGCGGGAGACCGGTTCGTTCAGGATCTGGCCGACACCGCCAACGCGGTCCTCGCCGAGCGTGGCGTGCCCGCCGGCATCCACGTGCTGCGGAACAACGCCGACTCCTTCGGCCAGACGTTTGGCTGCCACGAGAACTACTCGGCGTCCCGATCCAGCGATTTCGGGCACCTCATCCGCACCTTGACCGCGCTGCTGGTGACCCGCCCGATCCTGACCGGGTGCGGGGACCTGATCGCCGAGGCCGACGGCTCCACCCGCTTCGTAGTCTCGACCCGTTCCGAGCACATCGCGACGACGTCTTCGGCCGATCCCACCAAAGAGCGGCCCCTGGTCAACACCAAGGACGAACCGCACGCCGACCGCACCCGCTGGCGCCGACTGCACGTGATCTCAGGCGACTCCTCGATGGCTGAGACCACCACGGCCCTCAAGGCGGGCTGGACCGCCTTGGTGCTGGATCTGGCCGAGCACGGCGGCAGCCTCGACGACCTGCTGCCCGAGGACCCCATGGCCGCGATGCGCATCGTGAACCGGGATATCACCGGGCGGGCGCGGTTCACCACAGTCGAGGGCCGACAGCTCAGCGCCCTCGACGTGCAGCGGGAGATCCTGTCCCGGGTGCTGGACCGCGGCATCGCCGAGGATCACCAGGCGCGCTGGGTCGTTGACCTGGTCACCCGGTCGCTGGACGCGTTGGCCAGCGGCAACCTGGACCGGATCGGGACCGAGCTGGACTGGGTCGTCACCTGGCGCCTGCTCCAGCGGCAGCGGGAGCGTACCGGGGTCGACTGGGGCCACGCCTCGCTGGCGCGTCTTGTCCTGGCCATCCGCGATCTGTCGCCGACCGCTGGACTGGCCGGGCGGCTGCGCGCCTCCGGGCAGATGGCCGCGTACTGCACGGCCGAGCAGCTGCAGGACGCGTTGACCAACCCGCCGACGACCACGCGAGCCCGGGTGCGCGGGAAGTTTGTCGGCTGGGCCGCCGAGCGCGGGTACCGCGCGTCGGTCGACTGGAGCCATGTGCGCTTGGACGGGCCGATCCGGCCGCAGATCGACCTGCTCGACCCGTTCGCCAGCAGATCCGGCGACGTCGCCGCCTTGCTGGCCGAACTGTCCTAAGGGCTTCCGCAATAGAGGCGAGCGAGCGGCGGCAGGTTGGCGGTCTCAGCCCACAGCGGGCGCGGCGACGGACTCGGCGCGGCGCGACGCCTGCCGTGCATCGCGCCGGATCCCGATCGCCCGGAGCGCGGCGAGGATGGATGCGAGGTCCACGAGTTCCTGGAGCAGCGCGCCGGCTGTCGCGGGGATGAAACCGAAGGCGGCCACAATCATCAGGCCCACGCTCACGATGATGCCGAGCCAAATGCTCTGCAGGGCGATCAGCACGGTGTCGCATCCGATTTCGACGGCCTTCGCGGTGCGGTAGAGGTCGTCGACGAGGATGACCGCAGCCGCGGACTCGCTCGCGGCGGTCGCGCCCCTGGCGCCCATCGCGATGCCCACGTCGGCGGCCGCGAGCACCGGGGCGTCGTTGACGCCATCGCCGACCATCAGCACCGGGCGCTCAGTGATGGCCCGCACCACTCTCACCTTGTCGGCGGGCAAACAGTCGGCGTGCACGCTCGTAATGCCGAGCTGGGCGGCGACGTGAGCTGCGGTCTCCTGCGCGTCGCCGGTGAGGATCAGCGTACGGTGCACCCCGAGCTCGTCGATGCGTTCCAGCGTCGCCTTCGCGTTCTCGCGCAGGCTGTCACTCGCGAGGAGCGCGCCCGCATACCGGCCGTCGATCGCCACGTATACGGCGAGCTGACCGGCGGCGATGGCGGTGCGCTCGGCGTCCGGTGCCCAGGTCGCGACGAACTCGAACTTGCCGACCACCACGTCGCGTCCACCGATACTCGCTCGGATGCCGTTGGTGGCCTCCTCGCGCGCCCATTCCACCTCATCCAGCGGCAGGCCGCGCTCGTTGGCCGCGGCGATGAACGCGGCCGCGAGCACGTGCGAGGAGTACTGCTCGGCGGACGCCACCGCGGTGAGCAGGTCGTCCTGGGTGATCGCGTTCTCGGGCCGGATCGCGGCCAGGGTCGGGGAGCCGTGGGTCAGTGTGCCGGTCTTGTCGAACACGGCCGTCTTGGCCGATGCCAGTTGCTCGAGCACTCCGCCGCTCTTCACGATCACGCCGTTGCGGGCGGCGCGGCTCATGCCACCGATGAACGCGACCGGCGCGGCGATAAGCAGTGGGCACGGTGTGGCGAGGACGAGCACTTCCGCGAAGCGCACCGGATCGTCGGACAGCCACCACGCGATGCCCGCCAGCGCGAGCGAGAACAGCGTGAAAGGTACGGCGTAGCGGTCGGCAAGCCGTACGACCGGCGCCTTGCTGGCCGCCGCCTCGGCGACGAGAGCGACGATCTGCTGATACTGGCTGTCGGCCGCCGTGGACATCGCGACGACCTCGATCGCGGACTGGCCGTTGACCGACCCGCTCAGCAACTCCTCGCCGGCAAGCTTGTCGACCGGGATGCTCTCGCCGGTCAACGAGGCCTGGTCGACCGAAGTCTCCGCCGACCGGAGGGTAGCGTCGACCGGGACGACTTCGCTCGGCCGCACGAGCAGCAGGTCGCCGGGACGAACCTCTTCGATCCGGACATCGACGATGTCCTGGCCGTGCATCCGATGCGCGAATTGCGGCGCGCGAGTGAGCAGGGCGTCGAGTTCGCGCTTCGCGCGGCGGTTCGCATAGTCCTCGAGTGCCTCGCCACCGGTGAGCATCAGCACCACGAGAAGTGCCGCGACGTACTCGCTTACCGCCACGGTCGCCACGATCGCCGTGACGGCCAGGATGTCGAGCCCCCAATGACCTCGCAGGAGGTCGCGCACCATGCCGACGGCCTGCCACCCCGCGATTCCGAGGGCGTACACGCTGAAAATCCATGGCACCGCGGCGCCGGCACCGGTGAAGAGCAAGACGATCCCGAGGAGCCCGACGGCGAGGGTCAACGCAACCGCCCAGTACCGGCGGTCGAGCGTCGCGAGGCGGATCACGCGTTTCTCCTATGTCAAGCCGCGGCCGCGAGTCCGGTCGCGGTTGCTATTGACAGG
>JAKDLH010000457.1 GCA_030452945.1 Microlunatus sp.
TCGATCACGGTGGGCTCGTTGCGGGTCAGGGTGCCGGTCTTGTCGACGGCGACGACCTTGACCGCGCCGAGCTGCTCGACCGCGGCGCCGCCCTTGATCAGCACCCCGCCCTTCGACGCAGCGCCGATAGCGGCGACCACCGCGATCGGGACACTCAACGCGAACGCGCACGGGGCGGCGGCGACCAGCACCACCAGCGCCCGCGGGATCCACACGGCAGGATCGTCGACCAGGCTGCCGATCACCGCGACCAGGGCGGCCAGGATCAGCACGCCGGGCACCAGGGGTCGGGCGAACCGCTCGGCCAGCCGCTGGCTGGAGCCCTTGCGTTCCTGCGCCTCCTGGACCACGTGCACCAGCCGGGCCAAGGAGTTGTCGGCGGCGGTGGCGGTCACGTCGACCTCGAGCGCGCCGGTGCCGTTGACGGTGCCGGCGAACACCTCCGCGCCGGGCCCGACCTCGACGGGCACCGACTCCCCGGTCACCACCGAGGTGTCGATCGCGGACCGGCCGTAGCGGATCACCCCGTCGGTGGCGATCTTCTCGCCGGGACGCACCAGCAGCAGGTCACCAACCTGCAGGTCGGCGGCCGGGATCGTGACGGGGGCTCCGGACCGCAGCACGGTCGCGGTCGGCGGCACCAGGTCGAGCAGGGCCCTCAGACTGTTCCGGGTGCGGGCCAGGGCGTAGCCCTCCAGCCCTTCGGCGATAGAGAACAAGAACGCCAGCGCGGCGGCCTCGGCCACCTCGCCGAGCAGGATCGCCCCGACCGCGGCGATCGTCATCAACAGGCCAACCCCGAGACGGCCCTTCACCAGTCCGCGGATCGCACCGGGGACGAACGTCGCCCCACCCACGACCACTGCGGCCGCGAACAGGACCGTCTCCACCACGGTGTCGGCCGGTGCGAGCAGTCCCGCCAGCAGCAGCACCCCCGCTGCTGCGGCGGCCTGCAGCTCCCGGATCCGCCACACCGGCGTCACCGACGCCGACCCTGCCGACTCCGCTGATACCGCCGACCCGGTGTGCTCGTCGACCTCATCCGGGCCGCAGCAGACGTCAGCCACCAGACACCCCCACCGCCACGGACTCCTCCGGCTTCGCTTCGTCCAGCGCCGGATCGTTGTCGCAGTCGTAGTCATCCGGGCCGCACGGCTCGGCCGCCGTGCCGGCGGTGACCACCAGCACCAGCGACGCCAGCTGCGCCAACGCCCCCGCCAGCCGCGGATCGGCCAGCTCGTAGCGCACCCGCCGTCCGACCGGCACCGTGGACACCAGCCCACAGCCGCGCAGGCACGTCAGATGGTTCGACACGTTCGCCCGCGTCAGACCCAGGTCCTCGGCCAGGTCCGACGGGAACGCCGGCCCCTGCACCAACGCCAGCAGCAGCCGTCGCCGGGTCGGATCGGCCAACGCCTTCCCCACCCGGCCCAGCGCCTCCGCGTCCACCGCGACCGTCGGACCGGTCAACACCTCGATACTCACCCGCAATACGATACAGCCACTGCTGAATTCAGTCACGGCTGTCACGGGCCTTGACAATTCACGACCGAATACGATGTCATCGACGCATGACGATGAATGATCCTCGGATGGCCGAGCAGCTGGCCGGCGAGGCCGACGCCAGCGCCGAGTCCGGTCCCGCCGCCGCGGTGTACCTGTTCCGCAGTCTCGCCGACCCAGCCCGGCTCACCATCCTGCGGCACCTCGCCCTCGGTGAGCACCGGGTGGTGGACCTGACCGCGCACCTCGGGCTGGCGCAGAGCACCACCTCCACCCACCTGGCCTGCCTGCGGGACTGCGGCCTGGTGTCGGCGCGGACCGTGGGCCGCTCCTCGATGTACTCCCTCGCCGT
>JAKDLH010000458.1 GCA_030452945.1 Microlunatus sp.
AGGTGGGTGTCAGGGAAGCAGGCGGGCACCGGAAACCGGGCCGGTGACCGTACGGGCGGTCCGCACCACCCCGTCCGCCGTCAGCGCGACGCACAGGTCCAC
This sequence comes from Microlunatus sp., assembly GCA_030452945.1. Classification (GTDB taxonomy): domain Bacteria; phylum Actinomycetota; class Actinomycetes; order Propionibacteriales; family Propionibacteriaceae; genus Microlunatus. The sequence continues at coordinate 103 of JAKDLH010000458.1, forward strand.
CGCGGCCGCTTCCGACCGCACCAAGAACGCCACCGTCGGGCCCGAGCCCGAGACGACGGCACCCAGCGCGCCGTACTCCAGTCCGGTCTCCAACGTCTGTCGCAGTTGGGGTTGCAATCGCAGAGCAGCGGGTTGCAGGTCGTTGTCCAAGGCCGGCCCGAGACGCTCGGCATCGCCGGACCGGAGCGCGGCCATCAGCTCGTCCGATACCTCAGGTGGCGGGGCGTGGGGTTGGAGATCGTCGTAGGTGCGGTAGACCGCGGGCGTGGAGAGTCCCTTGCGGCCAAAACCCAACACCCAGTGGTAGCTGCCCCGCCCCAGTACCGGTGCGACCTGCTCGCCCCGGCCACTGCCCAGGGCCGTGCCGCCGACCAAAGCGAACGGCACGTCACTGCCGAGCTCGGCCGCCAGCACCAGCAGTTGCTCGTCAGAGAGGTCGAGTGCCCACAACGTGGCGCACGCCAGCAGGGCGGCGGCGCCATTGGACGACCCACCGGCGAGCCCACCGGCTACCGGAATGGCCTTGTGGATGGAGAGGGCCACCCCGAGCGGCAGTCCGTCACCATGGCGTTCGGCCAAGAGTTTCGCCGCCCGTACGGCCAGGTTGCGGTCGTCGACCGGCACCTCACCGGCCCCCTCGCCGCTGTGCACGATTGAGAATTGGCCGGGATCGTCCCAGCTCGCAATCACCTCGTCGAACAGCGATACGGCCTGGTAGACGGTCGCGAGCGGGTGGAATCCGTCCGGCCGTGGAGCTCCCACCTTGAGCGTCAAGTTGATCTTGGCCGGGACGCGGACGCGGACGCCCGCAGGCACGGGGGCGATCGGCGCAGACATCGAGAAAAGGCTAGCGACCGGTCACAAGGCGGGAACTGACGGCGTGGTGGCGACCGGTCTCCGTCGTGGAGCCGCAGCTGAGTGTCGCGCCGCGGCTCATCGGATACCGGCTTCGCCACGGCGCGGTCGCAACCGTTCAGCGATCCGGGCGTACGCGGTGACGTCGAGGACCTCGCCCCGGGCCTGCGGATCCACCCCGGCCGCCTCCAGGCCCGCCACTGCGGCCCCCGCCGATCCGGCCAGGCCGGCGAGCGCGGAACGGAGCATCTTGCGACGCTGGGCGAAGGCGGCGTCGATCACCGCGAACACCTCGGCTCTGGTGGCCGTGGTCTCCGGTGGCGGCCGCCGGGTGATCGAGACCAGACCCGAGTCCACGTTCGGCGCCGGCCAGAACACCGTCGGTGGCACCGTACCCACCCGCGCGGTGGCGGCGTACCAAGCCATCTTCACCGACGGGATTCCGTACGTCTTCGAACCCGGACCGGCGACCAGTCGGTCGGCGACCTCGGCCTGCACCATCACCAGGCCGTGCTGCCAACCGGGAAAGGTCGCGAGCAGATGCAGCAGCACCGGCACCGACACGTTGTACGGGAGGTTGGCCACGACTCGCGTCGGGGCGTACGGCAGATCGGTGAGTCGCAGCGCATCGGCCTCGATCACGGTCAGCGCGTCAGCCCGGGACGGGGCCCGACGAGCCACCGTCTCGGCCAACGAGCCCGCCAGCGCCCGGTCGATCTCCACCGCCACCACGCGCTGCGCGACCTCGAGCAGGCCCAGCGTCAGCGATCCCAGCCCGGGACCGATCTCCAACACCACGTCGTCGGGGCCGACACCCGAGGCGGCGACGAGGCGGCGGATGGTGTTGGCGTCGATGACGAAGTTCTGGCCGCGCTGCTTGGTCGGACGCAGGTCG